>CALGGX010000542.1 GCA_937916025.1 uncultured Selenomonadales bacterium | reverse complement strand
ACCGTTACATTGATAGACTGTCGCTTGCCTTGACATATCGGCACGCCGCACCGACACAACCAAGAAAAACTGCGGCTTGTTATTCAGTATTACTTCAAACAGATCGCCGTTTTCAAGCCGTGTATCATCTTGAAGTAACGCGGTATAGACAAAATTGCTTTTGAAATTTGATGCACTGGAGCGACCTTGTCGCGTCAGCACTATTTTCTCATCGCATTTTCCTTTTATCCGAATTGGTTTCTTAAAACGATTGAAATTTAAAAACATCAATCAAGTCCTCTCAACAGCATCTTTATGTCGCTGGTAAAGAACGAATCGTCCGTCATCATCACTTCAAAATCTAATGAGCTCAATTGTTTCGCGCCGCTAAAACTCATTGCCTGCCGAATATTACACGCCAGCATGCCGCATGCCGTTTTTAATCGCTCGGGATAACTGTCAAATCCGGACGTATACGTGATCTCTAAGATATGCGGATGTCGCCTGTAAATAATCGTGTTAAAACCGCCGCTCCCGACGAATGTAAAATATCCGTCATTCTCCGGATCAAGCTCGATCTCGTCACAACTAATGGTATCCTTCGCACATCCGAATATACAATTCATATGCGCAACGACTTTGTCTATTGAAATGACGGGATAATGAGACAAATGTCCGCGATGATGACGAAACAACTTAATCCTATCGGTGAATTGTTTTGGTGCATATGATCGACCGAGGTAGCCGTCGATCAAAATCGATGCCGTCCGAACATCACCGGTGGTCACTCCTTCGATTATCCCGCAGTACTTTGGTATTTCCTCCGGTTGCAGATATCCGCCTTCGTATCTTTGTAACAGCGGAGGCGCGCGATGGTGATGTGTCCCCGTTTCAAAATCATCGCATTTTCCCATATCAACACACTTTCAATGCCTTCAATTGTTCGTATTCTTCGGGATGAACAATCACATAACCTTCTTCGTTGGGCACGACCATGCGATTTTTCAATCGAATGATGCTGTCGCCGTTCGTCAATTTCACGCGATACAACTTCTTTTCTTCCTCGCGCTCGGACGACAACGTTATCTTTACAGGTTTTCTCGCCATTTTAAAATTCCTCAGACTGTGGAGGAACCGCTTGCGATCGTGATAGTCGTCGATGCGCTCGTTGTAGTCGAATCGATTGCTACGTATTTACTCTTGAATTTTTCATCCGCCACGCCGTCGATTGTCAAGATCATATGTCCGTAGCTTGCCGCGCGC
>CALGGX010000541.1 GCA_937916025.1 uncultured Selenomonadales bacterium | reverse complement strand
CCTGCCGGCG
Source organism: uncultured Selenomonadales bacterium (assembly GCA_937916025.1). Next base: position 2,447 of record CALGGX010000541.1, on the reverse strand, counting down.
CTGAAATACTCGGTGATGATGAACGGAGTGACAGACCTGATCATGATGAAATCAGATGTCCTGGACGATTTCGTCAACATCCGGGTCGCCGTTTGTAAGAGTAAAGGTCGGCGCTTTTGGGCCAGTGACCTGATACTGTGCTGAGCTTCCGCTTGAGCAGTTGCCATTTGCATCGACTGCAATAGCGTAAATAGTGCAGTTTTCTGTTACTTCTACGCTATCCGCAAGCTTTCCGGCGGTTAAATAATTCTCGCTTGTCAAAGCCTGTTCTGTAGAATAATAGAAATCCACATTCGACTCGGTATCGGTCGAGCCCATGAGAGTATCATTGCCCTTGCCGCCGTTAAGGAGTGAGTATTGATCTCCCGCCTTCAACACATTGCCTTTCGAATTACCGCGAAGATTGATGCTCGTCGACACGCCCGACAGATCGACATTGACTGCCGTCGCGTAAAACTCCGCCGTGTCATTCAGATCGATGTCGATTTCGTCATTCGACTCCGCGAGCTCGGCATTTTCGACTTCGATTGCCGTGTGTTTCGCATTGTATTGCAAACCGCTCGGCAGAAAATGCCCGTACGTCGCCAACAACTCGAAATTCTCATCGTAAATATTGATCGCCTTGCCCGTCGCGTTTTTGATCGTCAGAGTGTTCTTCTTATTAAGCGTGAGAACAACATCATTCTTCGAGTCATTGAAGCCGTTGAAGCTCGCCTTCGCGCCTTCGTAAGTGAGAATCCCTTCGTCGGCATTGTCAAAGATCGGATAGCCCTCTTCGAGCAGACTTGTGTCAATGACGATCATGTCGTCGGAATCGTAATTGTAAATTACATCCTTTTTGCCGTTCGGCTGCATCTCGAAGACAAACGTATCAATCGCCGTCGCATCCGTCGTGCCGTACAATTGATCGTTTCCCGCACCGCCGTCCAACAGTGAGCCGCCTTCTCCGCCCTTCAACACGTTGTTTTTCGCGTTGCCGTAAATCTCTACATAGCCTTCGGCATTCGACGCGTCGATCTCTTTCAATTGCGAATTGATCACCGTCGCCTCGATGATCTCGCCTTCGATTGTGTCATCGACAATCAGCCGCGTATAAGCCTTGCCTTCTTCGGCGTAATGCACTCCGTCCGGCAAATCGCCGTAAATCACTCCGCCGCGCTCGATTGCCGTATCCGAATCCGCGCCGAAGTAAAAAGTGATCGGCGTCGTTGCCGCCTCCTTGTTCACAGTCAATTTCGACCGCTTATCGCCGTCGAATTTCACCGTCACGACATCTTTGTTGTCTTTGATCAAAACGTCCGTCAAATCGTCATAAATCTCGCCGAGAATCACGACGGCATCCCGCGCCTGATATCGCGTCGACTCGTCTTTTGCATTTCCGATCACGCCCGCGCCGGAGCCGGCTTCGTAAACAAAAATATCCGCGCCGTCGCTTCCGAGTTGCGTCGCGCCGTTTTTTATTGCCGGTTCTTCCGACGTATCATCATTCGGATTATCCGAAGTATCGTCATCATTTGCCGCGCGGATTATGTTGATTGTCTTATCCGCCGCGTTTTTGAAAGTGATTGTCCCAAGCCCGACCTTTACAAAAGCATCGTCACCGTTCGTCGACAGACTGTATTTCGAGCCGTCCGTCAAATACAGCGTATCGGTCTCTTCATAGCCGTAAACGGCATCGTTGCCGTCGCCGTCCGCGTAGAGAATCGTCTGATTGTTGCCGTTCAATTCCAATCGATCGGAACCCAAACCGCCGTCGAGACTCACGAGATCGCCGGTATTTTCAAGCACGTCATTGCCGAAGCCGCCGATCATCAGCACTTCCGCGCCGCTGTTGATGATAAGATCATTGCCGACGCCGGCGTTGAGTGTCACCCGATCTTCTTCATTCGTCAACGTATCGTTGCTCTTCGTGCCTTCAATCATCGTACTCATCATTGATCAATCCTTTCCGATTGCATTGTAACACCCGCCGCCCGCGCTTTCAACAATAAAAAAACGGGAGGCATTGAGCCTCCCGCCGAGTCTGCCCGATGTCAATCGAGCGTCGTGTCTTTATTTCTGATCAATCGTGAATCGGTTAAGATTAGCGATTGTGCATTCCCTTGTAGGTGAAGGTCTTGTTCTCGCGATCTGCAACCCACTCGGAGCCGTTCTTGAGGCGAATTGCAACGTCCGCACTGCTGTTGATTTGGACTTTGCCGCCGTCGTTCATGCCGAGCGCGACTTGATCGTCTTCAATCGTGACATCAGCCCAGTTGATCTCTTCCAGACCGATATTCATCAGATCGACGACATCATCATCGTTGTCGGTGATAATGACATCAGAGCCGTTGTTGTAGAGATATGCGAACGTGTTGGTGCCGCCGTCGACGCCGATAAGAGTATCGGCCTCTGCGCCTTCGCCGCCCCACAGGGTGTTGGTGCCGACGCCGCCGGTGATCTCGTTC
>CALGGX010000540.1 GCA_937916025.1 uncultured Selenomonadales bacterium | reverse complement strand
CCCCCCCCAGATTACTTTCAGAAAACAAAACGCGATCGAAAATTGCGAGCGGCATGAGTCGAGAGCTCGACGACTTCAAAAAAAATCTCCGGCGCGAGCGATTAAAGATCGGAAGCATCGTGATGAATTGCAATCCGTTTACGCTCGGGCACGCTCATTTGATCAAAACCGCCGCCGCGCAGGTTGATATGCTGTACATATTTGTCGTCGAAGAAGATCGGAGCGAATTTCCGTTTGCGGAGCGTTTCGAGCTCGTCCGTCAAAGTGTCAAAGACATCCCGAACGTCAAAGTGCTTCGGAGCGGCAAATTCATTATCTCGCAATTGACATTCGAGGGCTATTTCAACAAATCGAAATTGCAGGATACGGTCGTCGACTCGAGCCTCGACGTCGAGATTTTCGCCGAAGAAATTGCGCCGGAACTCGGCATTAACATTCGCTTTGCGGGCGAGGAACCGCTCGACGCCGTCACGAAGCAATATAACGACACGATGCGGCGGATATTGCCGGAACATGGGATCGAGTTCCGCGAGATTCCGCGCTTGACTGTCGACGGCAAATTAATCAGCGCGAGCGAAGTCCGACGGCTTTTGAAAGAACATGACTTCGCCGCAATCGAAAAAATGGTTCCGCTCACCACATTTGCATATCTCATGAAAAGACATTTGGAGCATCAATAATGGACTTATTCACTCCCGCGAACGGCGACTCGAAAATGTATCGCCCGTTGGCGGAACGCATGCGCCCGCGCACTCTCGAAGAATTTGCCGGGCAAAATGCCGTTACCAATCAACTGCGCCGCGCGGTAGAAACCGATCGGATCGTGTCGATGATCTTTTACGGACCGCCCGGGTGCGGCAAGACGACGCTCGCGCGAATTCTCGCCGATTCTTCCGACAGCAGGTTCCAAAAGCTGAACGCGGCTCTGTCCGGCATTGCCGATATCCGCGCAGTGATCAAAGACGCCGACGAGCAACGTCGTTTTCACGGTCGAAAGACGATTCTCTTCATCGACGAAATTCATCGCTTCAACAAATCGCAACAAGATGTTTTACTTCCTTACGTCGAGGACGGGCGATTGATTTTGATCGGTGCGACGACAGAAAATCCGTTCTTTGAAGTCAATGCCGCATTGCTGTCGCGAGTCCGATTGATCCGATTGACGCGGTTGAATGTCGACGACATTTCAGAAATACTCCGCGCGGCGGTTTCGGATCGCGAGCGCGGGCTCGACGTTTCAATCAACGACTCGGCAATCGAAATAATTGCGGACGTTTCAAACGGCGATGCGCGAATGGCTCTCAACATTCTCGAGCAGGCTTCGGCAATCGACAATCCGATCTCCGTCGAGACGCTCGAAAAAATTATCGGCGGGCGCATTCAGCTCTACGACAAGCGCGGCGATAATCATTACGATCTGATCAGTGCGCTGATCAAATCGATGCGCGGCTCCGATCCGGATGCGGCGATTTTTTATCTCGCAAAGCTCATCAGCGGCGGCGAGGATTTGAATTTCATCGCGCGGCGTATTGTCATTTGCGCGGCGGAAGATGTCGGCAATGCCGCTCCCATGGCGTTGGTTCTCGCAAACGCCGCCGCTCAAGCCGCTCAATTCGTCGGACTGCCGGAAGCGCGCATCATTCTCGCCGAAGCCGTCACTTACATTGCGTCCGCTCCGAAATCAAACGCCGCATATCTCGCGATCGATCGCGCGCTCGCCGACGTCCGATCAAAAGATTGCGGCGAAGTTCCAAGTCATCTCCGCGACGCGCATTACAAAGGCGCAAAGGCACTCGGGCACGGCGAAGGTTACATTTATCCGCACGATCGGGCAGAGCATTTCGTTCGTCAACAATATCTGCCTTCGGCAATGAAAGACGCGCGCTATTACGAGCCGACGGAGCTCGGCGCGGAAAAACAATTGCGCGATCGACTCAAGCATTTCAGACCGGAACGTTATTTCTGAAAAAAATTTGCTTGCAATTTGTTGACTGATGTGTGTATAATGCCTTTTTGAAAGGAGATGTTTTGACATGACAGGCGATATCCTGCGCCGCGAGCGCGAACGTCAAAATCTTTCAATCAAGGACATCGAAAAAGCAACGAGCATTCGCGCTTTGTACATCGAAGCGATCGAGAATGGCGAAAACGATAAACTGCCCGGGTCGGTTTATGTCAAGGGCTTCATCAAAAACTATGCGAACTTCCTGAATTTGGACGGCGAGGAATTGGTGCGGCAGTACCGCGAAGAAATGAATCCGGGCAGCACGACGCCCGAAGCGAGCGGCGAATCGAAAACCGAAACTCCGAAACCGGAAAAACAATCGGATGAACCGGCAAAAGCCGAAGTGAAAACCGAAGCTCCGAAAACGGTAAAATCTTCGGCGAGCCCCGCTTCCAATGACGGTAACCGCAATTCGCTGATGGCGGTCGCGGCGGTTTTGATCTTTGCAATTTGCGGCGGACTGTTCTACTATTTCAACAACGTCGAAGGCGGCGATCTCGCAAAAGAAACTCCCGCCGTGCAGACTCCCGCCGAAACCGCAGAGCCGAAGGCGGTCGAGCAATTGCCGACTCCGTCACCTGCCGCGAGCGTGGCGTCCGCCGCGACGACCGGCGTCAATCTCGAAGCGAAATTCACCGGCAGATGCTGGACGAAGGTCATCGTCGACGGCATTGTTGCTTACGAAGGCACTGCCGAGCAGGGCGAATCTCTTTCATGGCAGGCGAACAATCAGATTGACATTACGGCGGGCAATGCGGGCGCGATTGAATTCGTCGAGAACGGCGTCAATCTCGGAGTCGCCGGCGCGGTCGGTGATGTAATCGAAAAAACTTTTGTCAAGAAATAAATTCAATCGGCGGGCGGCAGAAATGCAACGCCCGTTTTTTTTGCAAGCATTATGGATCAAACAACCGAACTGAAAAATATTTTGAGTCGCGAGCTCGGCTTTGCGATAAAGCGCGGCATCGGAAAAAAATTCGCGCTGATATATCCGAACGTTTACCGCGTGGGAATGTCCAATCTCGGAATGCACGTCGTTTATGACACAATCAATCGCCGCGCGGAGTTTTCATGCGAGCGATTTTTTTTGCCGGACGCGCGCTTGTTGACGCAACTCGAACGCTCGCGCGAAGTGTTGTTGAGCGTCGAAACGCAAACGCCGTTGTTTAAATTTCCGATCATCGGCTTTAACATCTCATTCGAGCTCGACTATTTCAACGTGCTGAAAATCCTGCAACTCGGACGAGTGAAGCTCCGCGCGGAAGATCGCGGCGATCTCGATCCGATCGTCATTGCCGGCGGTCCGTGCGCCACATTCAATCCCGCGCCGCTGTCGACAATTATAGATGCGTTTGTGATCGGAGAAGGCGAAGTGATCATGCCGAATCTCCTCGACGTGCTGTCGTCGTCAAACGGCTTATCGCGACGAGAGACGCTCGAAAACCTTGCCGCCGTCGACGGCGTTTTTGTTCCGAGTATTCGGCAATCGAAAGTCAAACGTCAATGGCTGAAAGAACTCGAGGCTCCGCCCGCGCATACCGTCATCGTCAATGACAATTCCGAGCTCGATATGTATTTGATTGAAGTCGCGCGCGGTTGCGGACGACATTGCCGCTTCTGCATGGCGGGATATTGTTTTCGACGTCCGCGAGTTCATTCGCTTGACACCATCATCGATCAGATCGAAAATGCCGCGCGGTTCGGAAAAAAAATCGGCTTGATGGGCGCGGCGGTTTCGGATTATCCGTACATCGACGAAGTCTGTCGTTTCATCATCGACAACGGCTTGAAGATGTCCGTTGCTTCGTTCCGCGCGGATTCGGTCACGAAAACGCTTGTCGAGTCACTCGCCGCGAGCGGTACCAAGACATTGACGATTGCGCCGGAAGCCGGTTCCGATCGCATGCGCGCCGTCATCAACAAAGGCATTACCGAAGATCATGTCTTCAATACTGTCGAGCTCGGGCTGGCGGCGGGGATTCGACATTTTCGATTGTATTTCATGATCGGACTGCCTTTCGAGACGCTCGACGATGTTTCGGAAATTGTTGCGCTCGGCAATCGATTGAAAGATCATGTCGGCGAGCGCGTCCGCTTGACGTTGAGCATCAACGCATTCGTGCCGAAGCCTTTCACGCCGTTTCAGTGGCAGCCCATGGCGGATCGGAAATATATCGAGCGCGCGTTTGATCTGATAAAAACCGGCTTGAAACGACGCGGCGTCGAGGTGATCACGGACTCGAGTCGCTCGGCAATCATTCAATCGATCCTCGCGCGCGGCGGTCGAGAACTCGGCGATATTCTCCTCGCCGCTCCCGAGCCGAAGTCATTCGCCCGAGCACTGAAAGACGCCGAGCTCCCGCTCAAGCCTCGCGGAATTGATGAAGAATTGCCGTGGGATGTGCTCGATCAAGGCTTTGATCGGCGATACCTGCTCGATGAATTGAAACGCGCCGAAGCACGGCAATCGACGCGCCCGTGTTTCGACGGCTGCAAACGTTGCGGCGTCTGTGATTGGAGTTGATTGCATTGATACGAAACATTTTCCTGTTGCTGGCATTGATGCTCGCGTTGTCGGGCTGCGGAGGGGTGCCGCAAGAAAAACCGCCGAAGCCGGACGCCGAAAGCCCGTTCGCCGTCTTGACCGATCAATCTAATCGGCAAGTGATCTTTAAAAGCAAGCCGACGCATTTTGCCGTAACATCTGCCGGTTTTTTGGAGCCGTTGCATGAATTCGGCGCGGAAATTGTCGGACGCCCCGACTCCCGCACTCAAATGCCGGAATGGGCGCGCGACATTGCGAGCATCGGGCAGGTGTATCAAATCGATGTCGAAAGGCTGATTGCCTGCCGCCCCGATCTCGTCATCATCAACAAGGGCATGAACGAGAAACTGCTCGGCGTGCTCGAAGAAAACGGCATCAAAGCCATGGTGCTCGACATGAAGTCTTACGATGCCTTCAAACGCGTGATTCGGACGTTTGCGATATTGACGGAAAACGAAGCGCGCGGCGAGGAAATGATTGCCGATATGAACCAACGCATTGAAGCTGTTGTCGAGCGCATTCCGAAAGAAAAACGCCGCGTGGCAATTCTGCATTCGACGGCGCAAGGATTAAGCGTGCAACTCGAAGGTTCGATCGCGGGCTGGATCGTCAATCGGCTCGGTTGGACGAACGTCGCCGAAGGCATGACGCCGCTCGAGCACAATCCCGACGCCGCGCCTTACAGCATGGAGACGCTTGCCGAGCAGAATCCGGAGATCATCTTCGTAACGAGCATGGGACCGATTGACGAGATCAAATACGACATGCAGGCGATGATCGCGGAGAATCCTGCTTGGCAATCGATTGAAGCAATTCGCGAGGGCAGAATTTACTTCCTGCCGCAAGACTTGTTCCTGTTGAGCCCGGGCTTGCGATATCCTGAAGCCGTCGAGATGATGGCGAATTTGATTTATCCGACGGAGGAAGCTAAATGAATTGGCTGTTGGTATTCATCGGCGGCGGACTGGGCTCGACGGCGCGCTATGCAATTTCGACGGCGACGAAGGGAATGATGCCGTTTCCGATCGGCACATTGACCGTCAACGTGTTCGGCAGTTTTTTGATGGGCATGCTCGTAACGTTTCTGATCGGCAAAAGTTTTTCAGAACCCGCGCGGCTGTTATTGGCGGTCGGATTTCTCGGCGGCTTTACGACGTTCTCATCGTTCAGCATCGAGACGTTGACGCTGTTCGAGAAAGGCAACGTTCTCGCGGCAATGTCGAATGTCTTGTTGAATTTATTGCTCGGACTTTCGGCGGTGTGGCTCGGCGTCCGCGTTATGAGTTGAAGTCAAGCAATTTGCGCATGTTGCAAGGCTTCCGACATGGAACGATTTTGTTGCATCAACTCGCGAGTTTCGCTGTCGATGTCGGCAAAACCCACACTGATGAAATTAATTTGCTCGAGTGATTCCGAATACGTGTTCATGATCCGAATCATTTCGTATTGTTCAACGCCGTTTTTAATCGTGCGGTATCGATGCCCCGTGATTGTGTCCTTCGATAAATTCTCGCGAATATTTTCCGGTTCAATGAACTGCAAAAACTTGTCGCGATCGGCGGGGACAACAAAATCGTTTGCGTACTTGATGAAGTTTTCGCGGAACGAAAATCTCTCGCCCATTTTTATGCCCTTAAGGTCGCTTTCTTGATTGCCTGTAATATTTCCGGCGCGGTAACAACAGCCTTCGTCATGCTCAAGATCAACGCTGTAAATACTGCGATAATCGGCGGCGATCGCCAAAATCATCGCATCGATTTCTTGTGCGCGTTGCTCGTTGTCGAGTTGTTGTGCTTGAATTGCCAACTGAGCCTTAAGCATTTTTTCATTGCGCGCACTTTGGCGTTTTATAAAAGCCAATGCGGCAATCGCAAGCACCGAGCCGACCGCAATTACGAGATACATGTGCATTCGCAAAAATTCTCCGAACGAAAAATCCACGCTTGAGGAAGAATATTCCGTGAGTGCCGATTGAAGAGGCGCGCTCGGCACGAGGTTTGCAGTCTTATTCAGAATGTAATACAGTTTCGGATCGGAGCGTCTGACTGCAAAAGCGAAATTCATAGTCCGTCCGGTGGCAAGCGCGTATAATCCATACTTATCGGAACTGATTTGTGTTGCTTGATAATTATTGACAAGCGCGCAATCGGCACGCGAAGATTCAACCGCGTCCAATGCTTCGTCCAAGCTGTTGCAGTCGAGTGTCTTCCAATTCGGGTAATTATCCATCAGAAAGGTTTTGTGATTGGCGTTCGTACCGTTGACGGCGACGACAATCGGTTGATCGGCGGAAATTACCTTTGACGACGATTTACTCGTCATCAATTGCATTTCGGTTTGAATGAAAGAATTGGTCGTCATAATTCCCATGGCTTCGGCGTCGTGAATGCTCAGATGCACGGGGAACACGCAATCAATTTCGTTATCGACCAATGCTTGAAAGGCGTCTTGCAAAGTCGAATACGCTTTTGTGTCGAATTTGATGACAACATTTTTGGTACAATTGGAGACGAGTTCGAGATATTTTTTCAGAACACCGTCCGCCTCGCCGCTTATTGATCTGTCGCAGAACGGCGCGAAATTGTTCAGATAGCCGACGCGAATTGTGTCATGCTGCAGCAGCCAATTCAATTCGTCGCCGGAGATGAGCGCGTTCGTGCCGCTGCTCTTCAAATATTTATTGTAGAGATAATCGTCATAAAATCTGTTTTCGTCGTTGACTTTGCCCATAGCGAAGTTCAATTCATTCAGCAAGTCGGGGCGATTTTTGTTGACTGCAAAGAAGAAATTCGACTGCCCGACGTTTAGGATCGGCACGCAGGCGTGATCATTTTCGTCTTCATAATTGCCAAGCGTTACATAGCCGTCGAGTTCGCCGGTAACTACTTTTGCGAGGGCAGTTTTTTCCGGCTCTGTCATGTCAATCAATTGTACGTTAACGCCGTTATCCGCCGCCCATTGCCGAAAGAGTACAGCTTGATAACTGTGGGTATTCACACCGACTTTTTTGCCGTTTAAGGACGCCGGATCACTCGTGATTGAATGATTGGAAGATGCGATGAACAACCAATACGATTCCGCGCCCATCGGCATGGAAGGAAACAACATCAATCCGACGCGATCGGGCACGTAAGACACGTCGCTTAACAGATCTATCTGCCCGTTTACGAGCATGGTATAGAGTTCGGGCCAAGTGCCGTTCACGTATTCATACGTCCAACCGGTGTATGTGGCAATTTTTTGTTGGTAATCGTAAGCGTAACCCGAACGTCTGCCGAATTCATCCATGTAATTGAAAGGCGATTCATACCAGCCGACGCGCACGACTTTGTTGTCTGCGTAAACCACGCCCGACAACGCCGTGAATGTAAGGAGCAGAGTAATCAATTTTACAACTGCCTTAAACAAGTAAAACACCTCCCGCATTTTGTTGATTGAAATCGCCGTCGACGCGAATTTTCATGTTGCGATACATTTGCATGAGCCGCTCGATGATCGCTTCTTCCGACATTGACTCGTCAAAGCCGTACGCCTCGAGCACGGCGCGATCGTTTGTTGAGTGTGCCGCGCGGAGGTCTTTCGGCATGGTTTCGGGATTGTACAGCCATGCCAATGTCTTATCGGGATATCTCTCGCGCACTTCGAGGATGCGTTTCGCCGTGCGTCTGATGTGTTGCCGGGCTTTTGCCGACGGCTCGCACCACGGGAAGTTGTTGTAGACGATCGTATTCGAGTAATTGTAATCCGCCCGCAATCGCACACATGTTACTCGCATCCATGCCATATGTACGATAGACTCGAGCACTCCGAAATGAAACAGATTGGCATTGGGAATGATTGAAACGGCATTGTTGACGATCACGTCGGGCATCAAAAATCCCATTGGGATGTAACGGCGATCCTTAGATGACACGCGCGGCACGACAATGAATTTTGTCGTCGGCTGTTTAGTTTGCTCGAACAAATGCGGAGTTGCCGCCAATTTATGTGTGTCTTCGGAGATGCTATTCAATCGAAATTGGCGAACAGCCTCGACGCGCGCGGCAAC
>CALGGX010000539.1 GCA_937916025.1 uncultured Selenomonadales bacterium | reverse complement strand
TCTATCGACAAACGGCGGCGTACGGGCATTTCGGACGCACGGATGTCGACTTGACTTGGGAGCGGCTCGACAAAGCAGATCAACTCCGCGCGGCACTCGGACAGTAATTTTTTCCGAAACACGAGCAAATCGCCGTTGAAATTTCAGATAAAGATGTCATAACGCCTGCATTGTGTTTAACAGTTTTAAATCGGATCCGTGAGAATTTTGATCTGCGTCCGGCGGGAATAATAAAGATGCCGGATTTGCGTCGTCCGATCTATCGACAAACGGCGGCGTACGGGCATTTCGGACGCACGGATGTCGACTTGACATGGGAGCGGCTCGACAAAGTTGATCAACTCAGCGCGGCACTCGGACAGTGATTTTTTCCGAAACACGAGCAAATCGCCGTTGAAATTTCAGATACAGATGTTATAATGCCTGCATTGTGTTTAACAGTTTTAACTCGAGGAGGTAATTCTAATGCGCTTAAAACACATGTTGAAGGCGAATAAAAATGAACTCCTGTCATTTGCACTTGCAGGTTTTCTGATTATCAACACGGGTTTCACGGCACCGCACGAAGTATTGCACAGCGAGGAACCCCCTGCCGAAATTGAAAAGACTCCGATTGTAAATAACGCGCCGACGGCGATAAGCGTCTCCGAATCCGGCTCGATCGAGCTCGCCGACGATGCACAAAAACATCAATTCGATCTGATCGAGCCCGAGCCGACGGTCGAGCAGGAATCGCTCGCCGAAGAACCGCTCGCCGAGGAGCCGATTGTCGAAGAACCGATCTCGGACATGGCGATTGAAGAGCCGATCGAAGAGCGATCCATGGTCGAAGAAGTGAATTACGTCGACGACGTGCCGTATTCGGCGATAATGGCAATGGAAGCGACGGCGTATCTGCCGACCGACGGCAACGGCGAGGGCATCACGGCGTCCGGCACGCGCGCGACTTACGGCGTGGCGGCAGTCGATCCGAGTGTCATCCCGCTCGGCTCGAGACTCTACGTCCCGGGCTACGGCGAGGCGGTCGCGGAAGATACCGGCGGAGCGATCACCGGCTACCGCATCGATCTCTGCATGGAATCGCGCGAACAGGCAATGGCGTTCGGTCGTCGAGTCATCACCGTCTTCGTTCTCAATCAGTAAGCAATTTCAGACATAAAAAAGCTGCCGGTCAAATCGATCGGCAGTTTTCGTTTCGGAACAATTTCGATTGCATGGAGCCGTCAATCGGTAATATCATTCGATAACTCCCGACTGCGATATGCAATTCGATCTTCATAGAAATAACTCGCGTCGAGCCTTTTCATGAAAATCTCGCGGTCGTCGAGTTCCGGCGTCAAGGCTTCCGCGAGCAGTTTTTTGATCGGAGAATCATCGATCGGACTTCGCTCCATTGCCGAAAGGTATCGACTCTTGTCGACACGACTCCAATCGACGACGCGATGCAATTCCTGCCGCAACATTTGATCGAGCCACAACCGCATGCTCCGCCCGTTGCCGTCAAGAAACGGATGCGCCGTGTTCATCTCGACGTACTTGTCAATGATCTCGTCGAATGTCGATTGCGGCATGCGTTCAATCGTCTCGACGGCGGATTGAAGATACAATGCCGAGGCAAATCGAAAATGCCCTTTCGAGATATTGACCGTTCGGAGTTGCCCCGCGAAGTCGTAAATGTCCTCTAAAAGCGTGCGGTGAACGTAAGCGAGCGCGGCGAAGGTTCCCGCCTGCAATTGATTTAATTCGCCGCGTTCCCACATTGCGATCGCCTTCCGCTTGCCGAGTTTTTCCTCGACGCGCGCGAGCTCGATCGGATCGTCAATGTCCAATCTGTTTTGCAACATCGCAATTCATTGCCGGGCAATCACATCGACGCCGCCCATGTACGGGATCAAAACGTCCGGCACTTTGACCGAGCCGTCCGACTGTTGATAACATTCAAGGATCGCCGCGACCGTTC
>CALGGX010000538.1 GCA_937916025.1 uncultured Selenomonadales bacterium | reverse complement strand
TGCATCAACGGGTGCGCGACAGCCGTCGGCAGATGTTTGATCGGCTCGAGCGGTTGCGCGTCCTCGAAGAACACTCGGCTCGCACAAACCGCCGCGCGTCCGAACACAACGTCCGAAAAATCCGGTGCGTCGAGTTGCAATTTCTTGGGCACGAGCTCGCCGATGCGATGTTTGTAGGGAATGCGGAAGCACTGCCCGTGACCGAAGGCGGTGACGCGACCGTCTTCCTCGAGGAAGTGACACGGCACGAGCGAGAGAACGTCCGGCGGCAGATTTTTGACAAGCGATTGCAGATGCTTGCGATCGAGGATGCCGTCGCACTTGAAGAGATTGACGCCGCGCCGATTGCGATCATGCTCGTAAGACGAACGCACCTCATCATCGAGCTCCGTCCAATGCTCGCGACTCCAATCGACGGCGTCGAGGCTCGTGAAGCGAATGAATTGCTTGCCCGCCTTCTTCTTTTGATCGTCATTGAGCTTCTCGTAAGACTTTGCGTCGTGCAATTTGAACGGCGGTTGACTGCCGGTGATGATGTAAACCTCGCGCCCTTGCCACGTCACTCGCGAGCCGCGAATTGCAAGCCGATCTTTGAATTTCCGCTCGTACTCTTTGATCAAAATGCGCTCGAGTTTTTTCATTGCCGGTGCAATCCAAAACTGCCCGTCGCGCGTTTTGATCAGAAATCCGGGGTGTGCGTTTTTCGCCGGAACCGATTTGCCGTCTTTGTTTTTGACGGTCGTGATCATTCGACCGGTGTAGAGTTTGTTCAGATCGCTCATCCACGGCGGCGAGCCTTTGGTCGTCATCAGGCAACGGAAATAAATGTGCTCGTCCGTCAAGTCTTCGCCTTTCTTCAGCATCGACGTACGTCCGCGAAGCGCGCCGAGCGTGACGATTTTGAAGATGTTTTTGAACATGCCGCGAAGCGAACTGCCCGGCAAGATCGGAATGTCGACGGGCGCAAAATTCCGCGCGGCATCGACAACGTTTTCGCCAATGAACAACGGAGTCAACGCCGTGATATCCAATCTGATCTCGCCGTCGAGTTGCTCGCCGCTCTCGATGTACTCTCGAAACGCGTCTTGATTGTTGTCGAGCAGAAGGTTCTCGCGCATGGCATTCATCGGAGAAGCCAACGCCGCGCCCGGCAACGAGACGAAGTTATACGGAGCCGTTGCCGTCGTCGTTACGGGCGGTTTATTGCCGCGATCATTGCGAAATCCGCCGCCGCGATTGTTGTTTCGATTGCCGCCGTCGCTCTTCGGAGTGTCTTGCGGCTTGATGCCGTACAATTTGCCGAGCGCATCGAAGCCGCTGTGAGTTTGTCTCGCCAATTCAATCGCCTCCTTCAGCCGGTTCGATCGATACGAAGCGATAATCGACAAAACCGCTCAAGCCCGTTTCCGAATCGCTGTCGATGTAATTACGCGTCAGCAGTCCGTACCAAGCCGCGCCGTCGATCTCGCACGGAATTTCCATGCAGAGTTTGCGCTTCCGATCGAGCAATTTGACAAAGCCGTCCGCCGAATCGACGCGCTCGCCCCAAAACCGCGAGAAGCTGTCTGCAAAATACGTGCCCTCGCCGAGCTCGTCGCACGCATACCGACCGACGAATTCATTGCCGAAACGTTTCGCATGAATTTCTTCGTCGCGATTGAAGATGCGAAACTCGAGCCAATGCTCCGGCGTAAGTTCCGCGTTCGAAACGAGCCGCCCGCCGACCAATTTGCACCAATCGATCTTGTTGATCTGCCAAATCACCGCCGTGCCGTCCGACGACATTTTGTCTTGAACGAGTCCGACGCGCTCAGCCGATTTCAGTCCTCTCATTCGATCATTCCTCCTCCGCGAATGATTTGATCGCGCGCCGGTCGAATGAATTCTTCCGAGTCGCCGCCGATCACTTTGCCCTGCCGATCCAATTCGTAAGTCTTGCCGTCATATTCGAGCCGCGCGGAAATGCCTTGCAAGGTACCGCGCCCGATCGATTTCTCTCCGCCGATTGCAACTCGCCGTCGAGCGTCTCGAGAAGTTTCGCGAGTTCCTCAACACTCGCCGCGCCCGTCTCCGATAATAAACTTCGACGCAATTGCTCTTTCGCATCGTAATCGCGTTTCAGTTCCGACGCACGATCTTTCAATCGCTTCTCGATCCGACGATACATCTCGGTTTTGAACAGGATCGTCAATATCTCTTCGCGCTCCCCCGAGCCCGCCTTCAGAAATTGACTGAAATCGCCCTGCGGCAACACGATCACTTGTCGAAATTGCTCGCATTTGAAGC
>CALGGX010000537.1 GCA_937916025.1 uncultured Selenomonadales bacterium | reverse complement strand
TTCGACGCGCGTTCTGATCGAGCAGAAGTCGCGCGGCATCGATCTCGATAAACCCGCGCGCCAATCCGACGGCAAGTTCCTCACTCCGTTCGAGCAGGCAAAACGTTACGCCGATGAATTGTCGTACTCGCGCCGCCCGCGTTGGATCATCACATCTAATTTCGATCAAATTCATATCTACGACATGGATTGCCGCGACGACAATTTTACATCGTTTGTCGTAAAAGTCGAGCGGCTCGTGCAGGATTTTTCGCGGCTCAATTTTCTGATCGACCCGGAAGACGAAGAAGTCAATCCCGCGATCAGAATTTCAAAGCGCGCCGGTGAAATCGTCGGCGACATCTGCAACGCACTTGAAAAGCAATGCGTAATGCGTAATGCACAATGCGTAATGGGGAGCGATGATTTTAATTACGAATTATCGACTCTCTGTGTGCGGCTGGTGTTCTGCCTTTACGCCGAGGACGCCGCCATTTTCGAGCGCGGGCAATTTACTGATTATATCAGAAATGCGCCCGATCGTCGAGCGGCACTGATCGAGCTGTTTGAAATTCTTGACACCCCGCACGAGCTCCGTCCGAAAAATCTCCGCGCGGAGCTTGATGCATTTCCGTACGTCAACGGCGATCTCTTCAAAGGCACTTGCGAGATCCCGCGCATCTCGAAAGATGCCGCGCATTATCTTCTCGTTGACGCCGGCGATGACAATCAATTCAATTGGCTCGGGATATCGCCGACGATCTTCGGCGCGTTGTTCGAGTCGACGCTCAATCCGAGCACGCGTCGGAGCGGTGGCATGCATTACACGACGATTGAGAACATTCATAAATTGATCGATCCGCTGTTTCTCGACGAGCTCCACGACGAATTCCGCATCGTCCGACGCAAGCGCAAAAATCGTCAGCAAGAACTCGAGAAATTTCAACTGAAGCTGGCGTCGTTGACGTTTTTTGATCCGGCGTGCGGGAGCGGCAATTTCCTCACCGAAACATTCCTGTCAATCAGACGGCTCGAGAACGAAGTCATTCGAGAACTGCATTCGCTCGGAGTGCACTGTCAAATCGAAGTCTCAATCGAGAATTTCTACGGCATCGAGATCAATAATTTTGCCGTAGCCGTCGCCCGTACCGCGCTTTTGATTGCAGAAAATCAGATGATACAGGAAACCGAAATGATTATTCACGAAGATATAACGTATTTGCCGTTGAAAAGTGCCGCTCCGATTGTGGAAGGCAATGCGCTTCGGCTTGATTGGAATAAAGTTGTGCCGGACGGCGTCGATTACATTATCGGCAATCCGCCCTTCGTCGGATTTACGTATCAAACTGCCGCGCAAAAAGCCGATTTACAATCGAGCTTTCCGAAAATCAAAACTCTCGATTACGTTTGCTGTTGGTTCAAACGCGCCGCCGATTTCATGGTCGGAACACAAACCCGCGCGGCATTCGTTTCTACAAATTCGATCACGCAAGGCGAGGCGGTCGGGCTGTTGTGGAAAAAACTGTTTGAGAGAGTGCACATCGACTTCGCGCATCGAATGTTTAAGTGGATCAGCGAGTCCGAGGACATGGCGGCGGTGCATTGCGTCATCATCGGCTTCAGTGCCGCGCCGAGTAAGCGAGCGAAGCTCATCATCGAAGGCAAGCAGAAAATCATCGCGAAAAACATCAACGCGTATTTGCTCGATGCCCCCGACTTCTTTATTGAAAGTCGAGCGAAACCGCTGTGCAATGTGCCAAAAATGCTCTACGGCAACAAAGTGACCGATGACGGCAATTTGATCATCGAAGCCGACGAATTTGACGACTTCATTCAACA
>CALGGX010000536.1 GCA_937916025.1 uncultured Selenomonadales bacterium | reverse complement strand
GGCCAGGGCGCACTTCTCGCTGTATTTTTTTGCCACGCTCTTGGGCAGCATCTCACCGGCGAAGAAGACGATCCCCGTGGTGATCAGCGTGCTCGCGGACACCGCCCCCAGGCCCCAGCGGCGCGTGACGCCCATGGTGACCAGCGCGGCGGCGGAGACATGCACGATATTCGTCCCGATCAGGATGGTGCTGATGGCCAGATCAAAGTGATCCAGCACATACAGGGCCTTCTTGGCCCGGCTGTCTCCCCGCTCCTCGGCGAGGCGCAGCCGCGCGCGCGAGGCGGAGGCAAAAATCTTCTCTCTCGATCCGATCGTCACCGGCGAGGACGATCTCGACGCGTATTGCAATGCAATGCGTCAAAACATGTCAACCCTGCAGACCGCGCTCAGATAGTTCTCGCGAGACGAACACGCCCATCACGACGCTGACGAATATCTCGACGAGCACCATTACGATCGCGACGCCGAAGTTGCCGAGCTCGGCGGTGAACGGGAAGATGATCAGAAAATCGAGCGCGGCGGCGGCGAGTAAGATTCGGCTGAACAAATTCTGCAGACCGAAGTTCAGCATGAAGTGAATGCCGAAGACGTTGCTCAACGCGATGATGAACGGCAACCATGCCATCAATCGGAGAATTTCAATCGTTTGTTGATAGCCTTCGCCGAAGAGAAGTTTGACAATCGGAGTCGCGAGCAACGACATCAACGCCGAGATCACAAAAAACAGTCCGCCGTACATCTTGCCGAACTTCTTGATGAAAGCGATTGCGTCTCGCGCCGATTGATTGACTTTCGCGCTGACGTGAGGGTAAACGGCAGAGCTGATTGCGCCCATCAAGCCCTTGACGCTGTCGATCAATTTATTCGCCGCGCCGAAGAAGCCGACTGCCTCCGCGTTCGTCATGATGCCGAGGATCACGATGTTGGTCGTCGTGTAGAGATTGATCGCAACTGTCGAAATGAAAATCTCGCGCCCGTCCTTCAGCGATTGAATGACGCCGTCGAGCGTCGGACGCACGAATACATATCGATATTGCCGAAGGATGATCCCGAACGACAACAAGCCGGCAACGATCATCATGCCCGATTGCAGAAATGCGGCGAGCAGATAATCGTCCGGCTTTTCGATTGTCGCGAACATGGCGAGCAGAATGATCAGCCGCGCGGCAGTCACGGAAATTGTAATGAACTTCATCTGTTGAATGCCTTGAAAAAACCAGACGGGGAAGGCGATATTGCCGAGGACGGTCGGCATGACGGCGAGCAACAGCGGCAGATCGAAGTCAACACTCGGCGGCATCAGCACGATTGCGAGCGTCGTCAAGACGATTAACACTCCGGCGATCAGTAATTTCGATGCCATCACGTCGGAAAAGATCTTGCCGATCGAATGTTCGTCCGAAGCACGGGCGATATCGCGCGGTGCAGTCATGTTGAAGCCGTAGTCGACGGCAACGACCATGTATTGCACGACGCTCTGCATGAAGACGATCGCGCCGAACTTTTCCGCACCGAGCATTCGCAGCAGAAACGGCAACATCACAAAATTCAAGACGTAATCGATTCCGCGCAAAGTCAACAGCGAGAAAATGTTTTGAGTCAGTTTACTTCTAATCATCGCAAAAAAATCTTTTTCGACAGGAACAGCAAAGTCAGAGTGTAAATTGAAGTCGTGCCGAGCAAATCGAAGAAAACGCGCTCGCTGATCGAAATCAGAAACAGCGGGTAGCAAAATGCGCCGTAACACATCAGCATCAATGCGAAATTCGATTGCCGCCGTTTGATTGCGCTGTAGAAGAAAGTATAAACCGCGCCGAGAATCCACATTATAATGACGGTGCCGACGATGCCGAAGTCGAGGAAGTAATGCCCGAGCGAAGTGTAGACATTCGTATCGATGCCGACGAAATGCACGAGCGGATCAAACAGCGGCACCGACGGTGCGGACGGATCAATTTTTTGGAGTGCGCGATAAATTCCATGGAGCGAATGCGAGCCGATATAAGGCGTTTCGACGATCGATTGATGAATGAGTGCGTCGAGCGCGGGGATTGACAGTCCGATGTAATGCGCAAGGATGATGAACGGCGTGCGCTCGCCGGAGATTGTCTTGCCGGTCAGCGCACCCATCACAAAGAAGATTGCAATGAACATGATGCCGCCGCCGATCAGATATTGTACGGCGTTAAGTTTCGCCGAGAGCTCGAACCGATTGCGCTTTTGATAGAGAATCAGCGTGACGACGATCATGTAAATTGCGAGGAAAAATACCGCCATTCGCGCCGTACTCAAGATCGGAAAAGGAATGTAGCACGCAACCGGCACGAGCAGTTGCAAGCGATTGACTCCGGCGAAAATTCGATTGTAAGCGAACATGTAGAAAAAGACGTAAGCGATCGCTTGTGCGAGTTGGTTTCTGTAGCTGATCCAACGGCTGAAGACGAGCTCGTTTTGCTCGATGAGCGGGCGGAGCGTTCGGATCATATCGGCATAACCGCCGCTGTTGCCGTATTCGACGGAGAGTTCGTAAATCGTCTGCAGGTTGCACCAAAACATTGCGAGCATCAGTGCGATCGTCACCGTCATTTTGAGCGGCGAGACTTCGTAAGCGCGCGCGACATCGCTCGGCGCGAGTTTGTCGGAATCATCGAAACACCGTCCGGCGAAGCGACTGCCGAAGCAAAATGCGAGCATCGCTCCGATTATCAGCAAAAAGCCCTCGATACTCATGCCGAATTGCCACATTTCGGATGTCAACAATGCGAAGAATGTCGACAGCGTCATCATTCCGACCGCAATAATGCGCGGTTCCAAGAAGTCGAATTTGCAACGAACCGTCGCCGCGACGAGCATCGCGAGCAACACGACGAACAGTAGCAGGAACCGGTCATCCATTTTGCGATTTCCTCGTCGTCAAACCGAAGATCACAATCAGCCCTGCAATCAAGCCGAGCACCGCGCCGATTATCTTGTACTTGAAGACGATGCGGCGGCGGGTAAACATTTGCGGCTCGGGCATCAACTCGACGTGCTCAATCTCGATTAAATTGCCGACGCCGGATTTTGCGCATTCTTCTCCGGCAAACTCGACGTAAGCATCGAGCCATCGACGCAGATTCGCCTTACAGTATTCGTAATCGTGAGGCTTATCGCCCTCAATTCGCGCGGAAAAAATGTAGATGTTGTGTTCGTACTGCTCGATATAGAGATGCTCATTCAGCCAAATCAGTTTTTCGAGATCCGAAATGCCGTTCCAATTGCCGTTGAACTTGTCGTACTCGAATTCATTCGAGCTGACATTGATGAAGCGATACAATTCCATTGGCGAACTCATAAAAAACTTTTTTGACTCGAAAGACGGTTGGACGTTATCGGGCGAATCGACTCGCACCAGACATTGAACGAAAGCATCTCCGCCGAAGTGAGTGCCGCCGACCGCCGTGAAATATTTTTCCGCGCCGAGCCCGCCCGAGCAGACGATCATCAAGCCGATCACGAGCAGAATTTGCTTTTTGAGCTCGCCGATAAAATTCATCTTTTCGCCTCCAAAAATTGTTCGACGCGCTCGAGCGCGCGATTGGTGAAAAATCCTGCCGCAATCTTTTTCTGAAGCCGAGCGGAGTTTTCGAGCATCGAGCGATATTCTGCCGCATTGATCTTCTCGAGCCGCGAGGGAATTTCGCGAAGGCTGTCGACGGTGAAGCCTATGCCGTTTTCGGCAATGAAGTCGGCAATCGCCGCGCGAGTCCATGTCACGACCGGCAAACCCGCCGCGATATACAACGAGAGTTTGTGCGGATTGTTCAGCCGAAGATACTCGCCGAACGCGCCCGCGCATGTGTCAATCGAATCGCCGTCCCAGATCAAGCCGAAGCCGCCTTCGAGTTTGTAAGGCACTTCTTCCGGTGAAAAACTGCCGCGATATTCGACATTGCCGAGTTCAGACAAATCCTCGCCGCCCGGGCCGTACAGATTGAATTGCACTTTGAGCTCGCCGATCGACTTCAGAAACGCGCTTTTCGACAAATTCCCGGCGAAGACGATTGCGTTGCCGGAATCGGAAGGGCGGCTCGGAAGCTCGCCGTCGAGGAGATAATCAAACAACTCGAGCGCGATCATCGGCGTCGAAACTCCGATCTCGCGAAGTCGCTCGAGCATTCGGCGATTGTGGACGATCAGAAATTCCGCGCGATTGAGTTGTTTGATCTCGTCAGCCGTCGATGCCGAACCGAAATTACGAAGCGCGTCGAGATCATGCACGATGAAGAGCATTCGATTGCGCGAAAAAAAATCGCCGAGCGTCTCGCGCATGAGTTTGTTGCCGTAGACGGGAAATTGCGCGAATACGAGTTGAGCTTTGACGCTTCGGAGTTTCAAAATCTCTTTCCATGTCGACGCGCGAAGGACATAGCCGACCTTGTCGAGCGTCGATTCAAATCGCGTTTCGATGACCGTTTCAAGCAACTCGTATCCGCGCCGAGCAAAAATCGCATCGACGTCGCGTCGCGCCTTGTTGCCGGCGTGATTGCCCGCCGCCGGAGTTTCGCCGATATATTTAAGTGTCATGAGTTCACCTCGAAAAAATTCTCGAGCCGACCGATCTCGCGCTCAATGTCATAACCGGCTTCGGCAATTTCAATCGCCGTGTCTCGACGCCGAACGCTCCGCGCGGCTTGAATTGCATCGAGCCATGCGTCGATCGAATCAATCGGCAGGAATTTGACAAGTCCGCGCGTGATCCCGACCGCCTTCGGCACCGCATTCGACACAAGGCACGGCAAGCCCGCCGCCTGCGCTTCGATTGCAACGATGCCGAGTCCCTCGAACCGCGACGGCAACAGAAAACAGTCCGCCGCCTGCATCAAATCCGCAACGTCCGATCGCATTCCCAAAAATCTCACGCGATCTTCAATGCCGAGCTCGCGGACTTTGCGATTGGCGTCGTCGAGAAACGAGCGATCGTCAACCGCATCTCCGATCAACATCAACACGGAGTCGGGATTGCGCTTTGCAAACGCCGCAAACGTTTCAATCAAAAACGCGTGGTTTTTCTGATATGTAAATCGCCCGACATGGACGAGCACGAAGCGATCTTCAATGCCGAGTTCTCGCCGCATTCGATTGCGCCGCTCGAGAGAAAATCGAAATTGCCGACAATCGATCGCGTTGTTGATCACCGTGAACGGGCGATTGCCGAACATCCATTTGCCGGCTTCGGTCGAGCACGCAAAGAGATGAGTTGCCGACATCGACAGCAGGAGTTTGTTGAAGGCAATCAAAATGCGGCGCGCGGTGCCGATCTTGATCTCGTCACCGGCGTTGTGCGAATGCATGATCCGAATCGGGATGCCGAAAAATCTCGCGGCAAAGATCGGAAACACATACGACAAGCCGTTGGAATTAAGGACGATTGCTTTGTATTGCCCGCGAATTTGCCACAGCAATCGAATCCATTGGCTGTAATGTTTGATCGGATTGGAATGTCGAGAGACGACGCCGAAGATTTTACTGCCCGCCGCGCGGAGTTCTTCGGCGAAGACAATCTCGTGCTCGGCGGTGATGTTGACGAAGTCGTAAGTGACGCGCGAGCGATCCAAATGCCGAAACTGCTGCATCATGTAAGTTTCGAGCCCGCCGAGGTTTCGCGTCATTCCGATCTGAAGAATTTTAACTGCATTCATCATTTTACTCTCGCCCACCCTCGACAGTTTGCAACTGTCAACGCTAATGCTTCAGCCTCGCGAACAACGACGGCGCGCATTTTTGAACGCCGCCGATTAATTTCACCGCCGTCGACAATATCGGCGAGAACATTTTATTGCGAAGCAATTCGATCATCATTCGCCTTTTTACTCCGACGCTTCCGAATTCAATCGATTGAAACCGGCGAAACAACTTGTCGTTGCGAATAATTGACATCGACTCGCCGCCGACCAATGCCGCATAGCAAAATCGCGTGTACATCCAAAAAATTAACCGCGCGGATTCGGCAGAAATTTCGCCGTCAAACAGCCCGACCAACGCCGCGATCTTTTGCCGATTGATCGCATAGCCGTAATTCGTCGCCGTGCTCGACAAACTCCCGCCGCCGCGCTTTTCGTAATGATATCCGATCGAGTCGAGCGTCCGAAACACCCGCGCATGACGAAAAAATTCCATGTTGAAAAAAAAATCTTCATTCACTCGCCGCTCCGCATCAAATCGAAGCGCAAACCGCCGAATGATCTCCGCCCGATAAAACCCGTTCCAGATATATCCGAAGAGCGGCACCGACTCGAGCCGAACGATCTTACGATTGATCGCCGCCCGCTCGTCGAGCCGCTCCTCGTCGACATGGCAGATTTTTCGATACGTCAATTGCCCGTTGCCGTCGAAATAATCTTCCGAGCAACCGCACTTCAAACAATCGATCGAAGCATCTTCAATCAAACACCGCGCGGCGCGAGCCAACCAATCGTCTTCGAGCCAATCATCGGCGTCGACAAACGTCACGTATTCGCCTTTGAGCATCTCGAGCGCGGCATTTCGAGCGGCGGCGACCCCGGAATTGCTTTTCATCTCGATCAATCGAATGCGCGTGTCGTCAAACGCTCGACAAAGTTGCAAACTCGCGTCCGTCGAGCAATCGTCGACTACGAGCAATTCAAAATCCGAAAACGACTGATTGAGTATCGAGCCGATCGCGCGTTGCAAAGTACGTTCCGCATTGAAGACCGGCATGACAATCGAAAGAAACGACATCAGCCGCGTCCTCCGAAAAGTTTTCGTCGAATGAAGTCGCTGCCTTTTTTGAGCCAATTGACGTTCTCGAGCATCACGACGTCGGTCTCGACGGTCTTGAGATTTTTATCGAAGAGCCACACGTCGAGCAGTCGTTCCGAAACAAATCCGAACAGTCGGGACTGCTCCTCGGGCTTGGCATTTTCATTCATCCAACGCTCGAAGTGAAACAGAATGTCGAAAAGCCATTGGCAATATTCCTCGACGAGCGATTTTTTCATGACGAACATGTTCCAGAGATGCAAACGTCGGCGACTCATGACCGCGCGGAACGAGCGCAAACTGTCGGGATGCCGAAGGCTGATGATGTGTTCAATCTGCTCGAGATCGCGCGGCGAATGCGCGTGTTCGTATTGCGAGCGGACGGTTTCGACGTAGTAATTTCGTCGCGTCGGAAGTAAAACGTCCGCGCCGTCGAGCAGTTTTTCATAGTCCGCGCGCTGATAAATGCGATGTTTGACATTCTCGACGCCGTCAAAAAAATTCTTCCGACCGAAGTAGCGTCGATAATGACACAGTCCGAGGTACTCGCCCGGCAAATTTTTCCAAGCCCAATAAAGTCCGGTGAGTTCGCAAAAGCTGTTGTTTTTGTCGGAGATGTTATCGCCGGTATCGTCGCCGACGTAGCCGAGGTCCGGCTTGCCCGCATGCCCGACATGCAACGGCAGATAGACCTCATCCGCGGGCATCCAGTATTTTTTGTGAGCGGCAACGATGATCTTTATGTCCAATGGAGTTCACCCTTCGATTGAATTGAAAACGTCAAGCGCGCGCCGGACGATGTCGTCCATATCGTAGTATCGATATTCGGCAAGCCGCCCGACCGTGATCAGATTGTCGACCCGCGCGGCAAGCTCCGCATATTGATTGAAGCGCGCCTGATTTTCTTCAGTAAAGATCGGATAATACGGAGTGTTTTGCCCGTGAACGTAATCTTGCGGATACTCTTTCAAAATCGTCGTCGACGGCGACTTCGCGGGATGGATTTTCTTGAATTCGGTGATGCGCGTGAAGTCGTAGTTGTTGGGATAATTGACGGTTGCCGCCGGTTGATAATCTTCGGCGTCGATCGTCTCGAACTTCATCTCGACGCTCCGATACGGCAACGCGCCGAACTTTTCGTTGAAGAGCTCATCGAGTTGCCCGGTGAAGATCAAAAGTCCGTCGAATTTCTGATCCAAAAACAGAACTTGCTCGCCGTCGATGCGAAGTACATCGCCGAAATCGGTATTGAGCATCAACTTGATTTTATCATGCCGAAGCATGTTTTTGAAGATTTGAGTGTAGCCCTTGTTCGGCACGGCTTGAAAGCGATCGTTGAAATATCGATCGTCGCGCCCGACAAAAATCGGCACGCGCGCCGTCACCGCGCCTTCAATGTGCTCGGGATCGATGCCCCATTGTTTTTGAGTGTAATGCAAAAAAATCTTTTCGTAGACGAAATCGGCGAGGAAGCGCAATTCTTTATCCGTCGACTGCTTCAATTTCAAGATCGGAACCTTCGTGTTGAAATCATAGCGATTGAGGAGTGCTTCCTCGAATTTCTCCGCCATCGACTCGGGAAAAACCCGATGCAACGTGTTCAGATTGAAAGGAATCGGGAGCATTTGCCCGTCGATCATGGCGAGCACGCGATGATGATACACACGCCACTCGGTAAAGCGCGAGAGATATTTCCAAACTTCCTCGTCGTCGGTGTGAAACAGATGCGGACCGTATCGATGGATCAGAATGCCGTTTTCGTCAACTTCATCAAAGCAGTTGCCGCCGATATGGAAGCGTCGTTCGATCAAAAGCACGGATTTGCCTTGCGCGGCGAGGCGTTCGGCCATGACAGCTCCGGCAAAGCCCGCGCCGACGATTATTACATCAAACATTGTCAATCAGCCTTCCTGTTGAGTGCGCGCGCCGCGATGTCTTTTCTGAAATGCATGCCGTCGAAATTGATCACGCCGACGGCTTTGTAAGCCTTTTCGACCGCCGCGCGGAGTTCATGATCGATCGCGACGACTCCGAGCACGCGTCCGCCGTCCGTCAGTAATTGATTGTCGACGCGCCGGGTTCCGGCATGAAAGATCAATGCGCCGAGTGCTTTTGCCTTCGAGATGCCGTCAATCGGCAAGCCCTTTCGATACGATTTCGGATATCCTCCCGACGCGAGGATCACGCATGCCGCGCTGTCTTCGCTCCATTCGATCGATTGTTTGTCGAGAGTTTCTTCGGCGCATGCGAGCATCAGCCGGACGAGATCGCTTTTCAGGAGCGGCAACACGACTTGTGTCTCGGGATCGCCGAAGCGCGCGTTGAATTCGACGACCTTCGGCTCGCCGTCGACGATCATCAAGCCCGCGTACAAACAGCCGCGATAAGGCATGCCTTCACTCGACATTGCCGCAATCGTCGGCTTAAGGATTTTTTCGACCGCCGCGCGGAGAATTTTGTCGTCGACAATCGGCGCGGGCGCGTATGATCCCATGCCGCCGGTGTTCAGCCCTTCGTCATTGTCGAAAACGCGCTTGTGATCTTGCGAGGGGAGCATCGGCACGACGGTTTTTCCGTCCGTGAATGCCAAAAGCGACGCCTCTTCGCCGTCCATGAATTCCTCGATCACGACGCGGCTGCCGCTCTT
>CALGGX010000535.1 GCA_937916025.1 uncultured Selenomonadales bacterium | reverse complement strand
CACTCTTTCCCTACACGACGCTCTTCCGATCTGGGAGGTCTTTCGATCATCGGAACGACCGGCGTATTGCGTCCAATGTCCGAAGACGCGTTTAAGCGATCGCTCGTGCCGCAAATAGATGTGGCAATCGCGGACGGATTTCGGTCGCTGATCTTCGTGCCCGGCAACATCGGACGTCGCTCGGCGATTGATTTGCAATTTCCGCGCGGAGCCGTCATTGAAACGAGCAACTTCATCGGCTTTATGCTCGAGGCGGCAGTCGAACGGCATGTCGAGAGTGTGCTGTTGCTCGGACATATCGGCAAGCTCGCAAAAGTGGCGGCGGGAGTGTTTCACACGCACAATCGAGTCGGCGACGGGCGTTTGGAAACGATTGCGGCGTACGCGGCGGCTGAAGGGCTCGCGAGTTCGGCGGTCAAAAAAATTCTCGAGTGCCGAACAACCGAAGAGGCGATTGAAATTATCGCCGAAAACAATTGCGAGTCGGTGTATAATGCAATTGCCGAAAGGGCGAGCCGCCGCGCGGAGCGATATGTATTCGGCGAATTGCGAATAGGAACGATATTGACGGCATTCGACGGCAAAATTCTCGGCATGGATCAAAACGCGCGCGCTCTCGGAGCCGCAATGAACATCAAACTGCCGCCGCATGGAACCTCAACCGCCGCGTCAAACGAAACGCCGCCGCGCGAAACATCAATCGCCGAGTCAATCGAAACGCCGCCGCGCGAAACTTCAATCGCCGCGTCAATCGAAACGCCGCCGCGCGAAACTTCAATCGCCGCGTCAAACGAAACGCCGCCGCGCGAGCACAAGATCATTGTGGCGGGCATCGGTCCGGGCGGTGCAGAGTTCATCACGCCCGCCGCGCGAAACGCAATCGACAATGCCGAAATTCTGATTGGCGGAAGACGCGCGTTGAGTCAATTCGCCGCCGAAGCGCAACTTACTTTTCCGATCACTGCAGACATTCAAGCCGCCGTCGATTTCATTCGCGCGCATCTCGAAACATCCGATATCGTCGTGATGGTGAGCGGCGATCCGGGATATTTCTCGATGCTCGACGTGCTCCTTCGCGAGTTCGAGCGAAACACGATTGAAATTCTGCCGTCGATCAGCGCAATGCAATTGGCGTTTGCGCGCGCGAAAATGCCATGGCATGACGCAACTCTGTTGAGTTTTCACGGACGTCGACCGTCGGACTCGGAATTGGAATATCGGCGCGGCAGAGTGCTCGGCTTTTTGACGGACGGCAAATTCCATTCGCAATCGATCGCGCAAATTCTGCTCGACAAAAAATATCCGCCGTCGACGCGCTTGACGATCTGCTCGCGTTTGTCTTACGACGACGAAACAATTTTGTCGACGACGCTCGAAGCCGCCGCGCGGAACGAGCCGATTAAACATTGCATTTTGATTGTCGGAGGTGACGATGATGATTGATGACGCGGAATTCATTCGCGGCAAGGTGCCGATGACGAAGCAGGAGATCAGAGTGTTGACAATCGCAAAAGCGCACTTGCAATCATCTGATGTAATTGTCGACGTGGGAGCGGGAACCGGCTCGCTGTCGATTGAAGCGGCGCGGCAATGTCGAAAGGTTTTTGCGATCGAGCGTAATGCCGAGGCGATCGAGTTGATCAAGCTGAACTCGGAAAAATTCGGCGTTGAAAACATTGAGATCATTCACGCGGAAGCTCCGCGCGGCTTTGAAAAGATCGAGCGGCTCGACGCGGCATTGATCGGAGGGAGCGGCGGTTTGTTGCAACCGATTCTCGACACGATCGATACTCGGCTCGCAATCGGCGGGCGCATTGTGCTTAATTGCATCACGATGCAAACTCTGACGTCGAGTCTCGAATGGTTTCGAGCGCGCGAAAATTACGCGTGCGAGACAATCCAAGTTCAGATCAATCGGCTCGAGCGCATCGGCAATTTCGACATGCTGAAGGCACTCAATTCGATTTACATCGTTAACGCAAACAAGAAGTTTTAACCGTGGTTCATATCATCGGTGCCGGTTCCGAGTAGATATGCAATCGATTCTCGACGCGATTAACTTCGAGTCTCGATTGGTTCCGAGCGCGCGAAAGTTACACGTGCGAGACAATTCAAGTTCAGATCAATCGGCTCGAGCGCATCGGCTGTTTCGACATGCTGAAGGCACTCAATCCGATTTACATCGTCAACGCAAACAGGAGGTTTTAACCGTGGTTCATATCATCGGAGCCGGTTCCGGCGATCCCGAGCTGATTACAGTCAAAGGCAAGCGGCTCCTCGAAACCGCCGACGTGATCATTTATGCCGGTTCTCTCGTCAATCCCGAGCTCTTAAATTACTGCCGCGCGGACGCGATCAAACTCAACTCCGCGTCAATGACGCTGGACGAAGTGATTGAAACAATCGAGCGCGCCGAAGCCGAAGGCAAAACGACGGTTCGACTTCACACGGGCGATCCGGCAATTTACGGCGCGATCCAAGAGCAGATCGACGAACTCAATCGCCGAAAGATCGAATTCGACATTACGCCGGGTGTAAGCTCGTTCCTCGCCGCCGCCGCCGCGCTCAAACAGGAATATACATTGCCGGGCATCAGTCAAACCGTGATCATCACTCGGCAGGCAGGACGAACTCCCGTTCCCGAGCGTGAGTCGCTCAAAAGTCTCGCGGCGCATCAATCGACGATGTGCATTTTTTTGTCGATTGCAATGATTGAAGAAGTCGTTTCGGAATTGATAGAAGGCGGCTTTTCGAGTGAAACGCCGATTGCGGTGGTCGAGCGCGCGTCGTGGGAGGACGAGCGGATCATTCGCGGCACGCTGTCAACAATCTCGGAGCAGATCAAAGACGCTTCGATCGATCGGACGGCAATGATCGTCGTCGGCAATTGCCTCGGAGCAACTCTCGAGCAATATCGGAAATCGCAATTGTACTCGCCGAACTTCTCGCACATGTTCCGCGCGGCGCGCTGAAAAATTTTCGCGTAATTGATTGCAAAGCGATTGCAGAAAATGTACAATTGAAAAAAGCAATTTCGTCGACGACAACCCAAGGAGGGATCGGAAATGGATTTCACGACGATAGGGACATTGCATTCGTACGCGCGAATCAAAAATCTGCAGTTTGCGGCGAAACACAAACTCAAAACCGGGCAAACGATCGCGAGCGCGAGCGGACGACTTAACATCGGTGCTATCGGAGCACCGCGTTCCAATTTTTTGGAGCAGATGATGAAGACGCAAAATCAAAAGGCGGATGCGGCGGCGAAGAAGCGGCTGGCGGCGATCAAGCGCAAACTCATGAACGGCAAGCGATTGTCGAATGAAGAGATGGGCTTCCTGCTCAAAAACGACTCTAAACTGTATCGCAAGGCGCAAAAGGCGCAAGAGGCTCGCGACGAGCTGAAGGCGGCGTTGAGTCAGGCAAAGACGAAAGACGAAGCGCGCAAGGCATTGATGCATGCGAAAATGAAGGCGTCTGCAGAATGCATGGCAGAACTCGATGCGGCAAAATCCGGCACCGGCGGCGGTTCTGCACCTGCAGGCGGCGGCTACGAGGCATCGGGCGATATCGTCGGCGCCCTCGCGGAAGGCGACGGATTGATTCCGAGCGACGGAATGTCGGAAGGCGCGGCGGTTGCCGAAAACGGTTCGGCTGAAAACATGTCGACGGCGGGCGCGAATGAGAACGTCGATTCGGCGACTCCGATCGCAAATGCCGAAACCGGTTCGACAATCGACAACGCGTCGAAAAATACCGGTGACAAATTCGGCAACAGTCCTGCAACAAACCGCGCGAACGGTTCATCCGATGGCGAGAAGGATACGCCCGACGACATTCTCGAGAAGTACATCATGATTATCCGCGCGCTCGACGACGAATGGCAACAATTCGCGCACTCGAAACAGTATGACGAATTGCCGGAAGACGAGATCGACGACGCCGCGCGCAAACAAATTCTCCGCGCGGATTATCGCACACTGAAGTCGCTGTCGGCATACCGCGCGGCAATGCGTAATTGGGATTTCGTTTCATATTCTTAATTACGCATTACGCATTCCTAATTACGCATTGAATTAAAGGTGGTGTTGAGTTGAGCATAATCAGAGAAGGCTACACATTCATTGCAGTCGCTTTGATGATCGCCCTGTTGCTTGGCATCGCCGTCAATCCGTATGCGGCGATCTTCCCCGTCGTGCTGGCGGCGTATTTTGCATACTTTTTCCGAAATCCCGAGCGACATATTCCGACGGACGATTCGGCGATCGTTTCGCCTGCCGACGGCACCGTGCAGGATGTCGTTCAAATCGAGCACGATGATTTTGTCCGAAAGCCTTGCACGAAGGTGATCATCTTTTTGTCTGTTTTCGATGTGCATGTCAATCGCAGTCCGATCGCCGGCGAGATCAAAATTCAGAAATACATTTGCGGACGGTTCCGCCCTGCATATAAGGATTCGGTCGGCTTCGAGAACGAACGTCATTTGATCGGCATTGAAAACGACAAACTCCGAGTGACGGTTACACAAGTCGCCGGCATTCTCGCGCGCCGCATCGTAAGTTGGGTGACGCTCGACGACAAACTCGAGAAGGGCGAGCTGTACGGATTGATCCGATTCGGCTCCTGCACGGAAATTGTCATGCCCGACAATGTCGAGGTGCTCGTCAAGAAGGGGCAAAAAGTCTACGGCGGCGAGACGATAATTGGGATAATTAGGAATTAGGAGTTAGGAATTAGGAATTGAAACCTAAC
>CALGGX010000534.1 GCA_937916025.1 uncultured Selenomonadales bacterium | reverse complement strand
GCACAAGCAATAAAAATTCGGCATCTAACTTTTTCTTGACATCGGAGATGTAATGTCGCGAAATAGGTTGAACATTGGGCTGATGCGCGCCGCAGGCGCTGCATCAGCTTTTTGCTGCGAAATCTTAGTGAATCAAGTCCATTAGGACGCAGATGAGGTTAGGGCGTAGTGAAAAACACCGTTTTTCACGGAGTTTTTTGCGCAAAAGATTGACAAGAAAACGTTGCTGTAATACTATGGGATTGTTGTGTTTAGGATACATTTTGATGTATCTTCTTTAATGAGAGGAAGTATCTGAAGAATGAGTACGAATGAAAAACTGCGGAATATCGCGATCATTGCCCACGTCGATCATGGCAAGACAACGTTGGTGGATGCGATGCTGCGTCAGAGCCATATTTTCCGGTCGAACGAGCAGGTGGAGGAGCGCGTCATGGACTCCGGGGATCTGGAGCGTGAGCGCGGCATCACGATCCTGTCGAAAAATACGGCGATCAATTATCGCGACGTGAAATTCAACATAGTCGACACGCCGGGGCATGCGGATTTCGGCGGCGAGGTCGAGCGCGTGTTAAACATGGTTGACGGCGTGCTGTTGCTCGTCGACGCGTTTGAAGGTCCGATGCCGCAGACGAAATATGTCTTGCGCAAGGCACTCGAGCAGAAATTGAAACCGATCGTGGTTATCAACAAGATCGATCGTCCGGAGGCTCGCGTCGAGGAAGTGCTTGATGAAGTGCTCGAACTGTTCATGGAACTCGACGCCGACGATGAGCAACTCGATTTCCCCGTGATCTACACGGCGGCGAAGGCGGGCATCGCAAAATTCGACATCAACGATCAATCGGATAATCTCGAGCCGCTGATGGAGACGATCTACAAAGAGATACCGCCGCCCGAGGGCGAGTTTGATGCGCCGCTGCAGATGTTGGTGACGACGCTCGAAGCGGATGATTATGTCGGCAAGATTGCAATCGGACGCATTCAACGCGGCTCGATCAAGCCCGCGCAAATCGTTGCGCTCATGACTTCCGACGGCATCAAAAAAGGCAAGGTCGCAAAAGTTTTCGGTTACAGCGGTTTGAGTCGCGTCGAAACAGACGAAGCGGTGATGGGCGAAATTGTTGCATTGACCGGACTCGGCGAAGTGTCGATCGGAGATACGATTGCCGATATCGATCAGCCTGAGGCGTTGCCTGCAATTCGCGTTGATGAGCCGACGCTGTCGATGACGTTCGGAGTGAATACGAGTCCGTTCGCGGGCAAAGAGGGGCAGTTCGTCACGAGTCGACATATCCGAGATCGGCTGTTTAAAGAGGCGCAGACGAATGTGGCATTGCGCGTCGAGGAGACGGACTCGAAAGACGTGTTCAAAGTGAGCGGGCGCGGCGAATTGCATCTGTCGATTCTCATTGAAACCATGCGTCGAGAAGGCTATGAATTGCAGATCGGCAAGCCGGAAGTCGTGTATAAATTCGTCGACGGCGAGAAGCTCGAACCGATCGAGTTGTTGACGGTCGAAGTGCCGCAAGAATTCATGGGCACGGTGATGGAATCGCTCGGCCGGCGCAAGGCAGAGATGCAATCGATGAATGAAGTCGCCGGTTACATGCGCATTCAATTCTTAATTCCCGCGCGCGGCTTGATCGGCTTCCGATCGGAACTGCTTACGTCGACGAAGGGCAACGGCATCATGAACCACATCTTCCATGGTTATGCGCCGTACAAGGGCGATATCCCGGGACGCTCGCGCGGCTCGCTCGTTGCGTTTGAAGAAGGCACTACGACCGGTTACGGCATTTTCAATCTGCAGGATCGCGGCACGATGTTCATCGAGCCCGGGCAACGCGTCTACGAAGGCATGATTGTCGGCGAGAACGCGCGCGAGTTGGATATCGACATCAATCCGTGCAAGCAGAAGCACGCGACGAACATGCGCTCGACGGCGGCGGACGAAGCAATTCGATTGATCCCGCCGAGATTTTTGAGTCTCGAGCAGGCATTGGAATATATCAACGACGACGAGCTCGTCGAAGTGACGCCGTCGGCAATCCGATTGCGGAAGGCGATACTCGATCGGACGGTTCGCGGGCGCGCCGCCAAAAATGCTCGGAAGTAAAAAAAAGAGTGTGGACGTATCGCAATCGCGTCCACACTTTTTAATTTCGTCGAAGACGGCGTTATTTGAGTTTGTTGTTGGTGGCGTTGATCTTCCAACCGTTCGCGGTTCTGACCATGACAACGCTGCTGTTGAAATTGCGCATGCCGCCCGGATCGTCAACCGCGCGGAGAGTGTACTCGATCGTAATGCTGTCGTGGGATTCGGCGGTAACTTTCGGATTGACGGCGATACTGCTGACGGTCGTCTTGAAGCCCGGAGCCCAACCGTCGTACGGCACGCGATTTTTGAATGAATCACTGAAGCAGTCGTACGCCTGCTTGTAATTTTTAGCGGTAATGCTTTCGTGGAAGATGTTCAGCACTTTGATTGCTTCTGCTTTGTCATCGAGCTTCTCTTCAACCTTCGGCGGCTCGGCTTTCGGAGCTTCAGACTTCGGTTGTTCGGCTTTCGATTGCTCGGTTTTCGGAGCTTCAGCCTTCGATTGCTCGGACTTCGGAGCTTCGGATTTCGGCGTCTCGGTCTTCGCGGGTTCGGTCTCCGGATTTTCGACCGGTGCTATGCCGGCAATTTTCCATGATGAATCTTCTTTCTTCATGACGGCAACGCCCTCGAAGTCTTGCGCTTGATCTTTGTCGATTTGCACATGCTCCGTGAACTGAATGCTGATCTCGTCGGCTGTTGCCGAAACAATTGTTTCATTGCGCAATTCGCTCTTGACAGTCCTTTGCGCCGACGGAAGCCAATCATCGTATGTCGTCTGACTTTGAATGTCTTTACTGAAACAGGCATATGCGCTGCGAAAGTCTCCGTTTGCGATCGAATTGTAAAATCTTTCGAAGACTTTGATCGCCGCCTCCCTGTCTTCGGCTGACGGCTTTGTCTGCTCGAGCGATTGAACTTCCTGCTCGATCGTCTGCTCAATGGCAGGCATGTTCGGTCCCGTTTGCGGCGACATGATTCCGACGCCCAGTATTATCGAAAAGCTCAACCACGCGAGTATCGGCAAAATCGGCAATCCCCACCAAGAATTACTCTTCTTCTCGCCAAACATCTCGCGATAATCGTTCAATTGCTTATGCGGTTCGAGAGACGCCCACAATTTACACGAATCGACGAATTTGCTCCGAATGTAGCAGTCACCGCCGATTGCGGCGAATGTCCAAATCAGCAGAGCCGTTATAAGACAAATTTCTCCGACTTCAAAGCTGATCATCATTCCGCCGATTGCCGTCAAACCGATTGTTCCGAGCAATGCGATTGCAAAAAACACTGCACCGCTTTCATGTCGGAGCGTGCGATACATTGCCCAGATCGGTCCGAGCAGAAGGTAAAGCGGCGTCATTTCCAAATACGACGTAGGTTTTTGCTTGGTGTTGAAAATGTTCTGCAACGCCTCGGGATTATTACGCATCTTCTTCAGAGAATCCGCAAAAGGCGTTTGAGCTCCGCCGCCGTTTTTGAATGCATTGATCGCTTTTTTGATGCTGTCTGCATTGCGAATATCGACAGCATTATATGCCTTATCAAACTCCTTGTCTTCAAGAAAGAAGGGAATCGCATCTTCATCTTTTCCCTTCGTCTGCAACCACTTCGCATAATCTTTCTTCGCGTGATCAATCTTTTCATTGATCATCTTCTCGTAAGCCATGCGAGTCTGCGCATCATCATCGAGTGCGGCATTTTGTTCTTTGTAAACCTTGAGAAGGAAATTGCGCCGGGGCTCGTCGGATTTAATGTCGATTGCGGTTTTCATGTACTCTGCCGCTTTGTTGAGATCCTTCCGAACTCCGGTGCCGTGATAAAAAATCTCGGCAAGCGTGTAATAGAAATCATCCGCCTTGTACCGTTTGTTGATTTTTTTGAAGAACTCGGTCAGCGCGAGCAGTTTATCGAAATCCCGATTGCCGCCGAGGTAATTCGCTGTCATTTCCGCAAAGGCATCACTCTTAATCCCCTTGCGTCCTTTGGAAAAATCGAGGAACAGTTCGTAGCAAAAATCCTCGAAATTGTAAACGGAAACTTTGCTGCCGATAATGTACTTATCAAGATATTCCGGTGCGACGATGTTGTCGTGCATCTTGTTATTGGCGTCAAACACTTCCCAAAGCGCATCCGTTTCCGACATTCTTTTGCGAAAATCATCGAACATCTGCTCTGCCATCTTTCGACGGGACTTCAAAGGCACGCTATCGACGGGAACTCGCCTTCGAGTGCTGTTTCGATCTGCGGGCGGCAGCGGATTATTCGGCGGGGTTCTGTTGTTGTTGCTTGGCGACGTTCTGGTTACAGGCATTTAGCGAGCCTCCAATGTATCGGACGTCAAATCGGGCTGATTTATGGTGTAAACAATCTCTCCGGACTGTTTGAGCTCGTTGAACGCTTCCGATTGCAGTCGGCGCATCGTGATCGAGCCGCTCTCTTTTTTCAGGCAGAGATAATCATTCCGACGCGGCGGCTGAAAATATATTTCAAAAGCAAACTTGAAATTGGCATCATCGACGAACACGAGCTTGAAACGTCCGGCGATGAATGCATTGCCCTGCCGAATTTTGTCGATGATGAGCTTGTCGAGTTCCGTCGACGCTTTTTCCGCAAACTCGTCAAGAGTGAGTTTTTTTGCAGTCGGCATTTCCTCAACGGCAGCCGTCACTGCTTCAATAAGCGTGTCGACAATGTCGAAGTCGTCGTCTTCAAAAAACATGTCTTTCCTCCTCGCAATTCATCAGAATGTCATCCGCAGTTCGTGTTGAATTTCGGAAGTGATCTCCGACTCGCCCTGTCCGACTTGGACTTTTTCTCTTACCCAATTCGGAATTTCCGATTGATTGAGGTAATTCTCCTGCACTTCTTCGATGTAGCTGTAATTCTCTTGATAGTAGAGCTTGTTTCGGAACGTCGCCATTCCCGAGCTAACCATTTCGGCATAAGCTTCGATCGCATGGTACACTCCCTGCCCCTTTTGCTTGAAAATGTCCACAATCCCCGTGATGAGATTCTTGAACCATGCGAGTATTGCCGACCAGTTTTTTAAAATCTGTTTGAAAATCTGCGTTGCAAAAAACGACACCAACGCTCCCGTAATGGGATCCATTGAAATTCCTCCTCACTGTTTTGACAGTTTTTCGACCTGTTGATCGTAATACTCCTTCGAGACGTACCGCCGCGTGACTTTCGTGTCGCCCGCTTCATTCGCGCGCTTGCTCTCGAGAATCGCTTCGACGGCGTCGTTGAAATACTCCTTCGGCACTCTTGACAGCTTCCGCCGCGCCGCTCGAAATGCCGCATTGAGCACGGCAGTCGAGATATCACTGCCGGAAATTCCTTCGTACCTCTGCGCGATCTCCGTCGGAATTAAATCAGTCGGCATCTTGCGCGGAATATACATCTTCCACAATTGCACGCGACAAACGTAATCGGGCAACTCGAACCTGACGTGGATCGAAATGCGCCGCATGAATGCCGGATCGAAATTCTCGATGAAGTTCGTCGCAAAGATGATGAAGTCTTGATATTCGTTCATGAGCATCAGCATCACCGACCGCGTTTGATTCACGCTCACATCGACTGCCTGCGTCATGCTCGTGACGCGCCGCGAGAGGATCGCATCCGCCTCGTCGAAAAAGATTATGCTGTTCGTACGTCTGCCTGCCTCGAATGCCCGGCGAATATTTTTCGGAGTTTCTCCGACGAACTTCGACTCGATGTCGGCATAATTGACGACGAGAATCTTGCGCCCGAGATGGTTTGCAATGGCATGCGCCGCCATCGTCTTGCCGGTACCGGGCGGACCGTAAAGATTAATTCCGATCCGACGCGAGAATTTGTGCGTCTCAGACAAGCCCCAATCTTCAAAAACGATTTTGCTGTTCTCGGCATAATCGGCGGCGTTCATGATCTGCTCGAACACTCGTTCCGGCAGAATGATGTCGTCAAACGTAAATTTCGGCTCCGTCGGCACGAATGTCTCTTCCGGCAATTGCTCTTCGCGTTTCGTATCGCGTTTCAACTCCTCGCCGCCTTCATCGGAATCATTGACGCGCTTGCCTATTCCCATTCGCAACACCCCTTCGCTATTTTCAATCCGGTATAACATTAATTGCAACCGGCTTTTGTTATATTAAAACTATCGATTATTATACAACGACGATCATATCAAGTAAAGTCATTTTTGACGGCGGTTGATTGCTCGAATATTTTTCGTGTGGTACAATCGGCAAAACAGATTGGAGTGATTGAATATGATTGACGACAGATTGATCTCGGCATTGGATTTTCATGCGGCGGACGACGCCAAGCGGCTCGTCGAGCAACTCGGCGATTCGGTCAATTTCTACAAAGTCGGCATGGAATTGTTTTACAGCGTCGGTCCGGACATTGTTCGGTGGTTGAAGGCACAAAACAAAAAAGTCTTCCTCGACCTCAAGCTCCACGACATTCCGAACACGGTCGCGGAAGGACTCTGCTCGCTGTTGCATTTCGATGTCGACATTCTCAACATTCACGCCGGAGGCGGCTTCACCATGATGCAAACCGCCGCCGATCGTCTCAAAAACCGCGCGGAACAACTCGGCGTGCGTCGCCCGAAATTGATTGCGATCACGGTGCTCACTTCGATCAACGGCAACGATTGGCAGGAGCTCGGCTATCAAAACAACATGACGAATCAAGTCGTGCGGCTTGCAAAGCTCGCGCAGAAGGCGGGGCTCGACGGCGTGGTCTGTTCTCCGTTGGAGGCCGGCAAAGTCCATGATACCTGTGGGAAAGATTTTATTACGGTGACTCCGGGTGTCAGGTTTGCTGAGAGCAGTACCGACGATCAGAAACGTATCATGACTCCGGCTGACGCCAAAAAAGTCGGCAACCGTGCCGCAGCCAGCCCTAATCATCACTGTCACTCCAAGTAGATTTCAGAGCCTTGTTTCCATGCAAATTATACCTTTTATTGCCACAATCGGCAGCAAGGTGACCAATTCCAC
>CALGGX010000533.1 GCA_937916025.1 uncultured Selenomonadales bacterium | reverse complement strand
GATGTATCTCTCGCGGAGCTTCATTCGCAAACATCTTAAAAAATTCGCCGACGGCGCGTCGCTCGTAATGAGTCGCGACAGTTTCATCAGTTATGTATTGTTCAGCAAGACAATCGGACGCGACGACAACACTTGCTTTGTGATGCCCGTCGACGTTTGCGATGAAATTGAAGCGGCGGCGCATGGCAATCCGCGAGTGTATGAACGCGCGCTCGGTTTTGATGACGGATATTTCGAGTCTCACGGCGGACTCATTCGGCTCGACATTTACGACTTGACCGATCTCGATTTGCGAATTCCGAGCGGCAACGAGGCGGGCGCGAATGCATATTGGTTGCCGGGCGGCTATACTTCCGGCGGCGTTCCGGAAGCCGTCACGAATTTGATTCCGAAGTCGCGCGTGCGCATCATCGTCGTTACGAACGAATGAACACGTCGATCTTTCAATAAACATTTGGAGGCGTATAAATTATGAACAACCTGAACACTCGCGACGTCGTGATCATCCTGCTGTGCGTGATCATCTGCCTTGGCGCGTCGATGTTTTTTCAGCCGTGCGGTCCGCGCGACGACGACAGTTGGATGGTCTGTCATTGGGCGGGACAAGCCGTCATCGGACTCGGCTGCGTCATGACGATCATCGGCGTTGCCCGGTGTTTTGTCGATCCCGGCGTCCGACAGGGCATGGACATTGCCATGATTCCGATTGCCGGCTTCACCGCATACATTCCCGACAACGTAATCATGCTTTGCAAGGTTGAAACGATGCGTTGTCATACGATGTTTCATCCGATCATCATGCTGTTTTCGGTGTTGTTGGTTGCCGCCATCGTCGTCGACGTGATCATGCTCAAAAAGAAATTCTGAAATGCGAATTCGGAGCAAAACTTCAAAAGCTGTTCGGATTGCTCGATCCGAGCAGTTTTTTTGTGATATAATTGCAATTTGAAAAGGAGTGATCCGAATGACTGAAGAGAACGCCATTCAATTGCGGACGAGAAAAATTTTTCGCTTGAAAACGGCGCATGGTACGTTTGCATTCATCGACGGGACGTTTAATCTGATCCTGCATAAGCCGGAAACGGACGCCTCGGCGAATGAATTTCCGCTTTACGTCCGTCGATTGAGTGACAGAAATTGGCAATTTTTCTTTGTCAAAAATCATTTGACGAAATACGTCGGCGCGATTGATTCCAAGGGACGGGCAAATGTATCCGAAACGCCGATTGCCGTCAACGGCGGAGAAATTCAATGGATCAGTGCAATCGGCAGGAAAGACAAAAAGTCCGAGATTTTCAATGCACAAAGCGAATTGGGGTTGAGCAACAACGAATTGGACGGCTCGATCGCGATTCGGCAGTACAATTGGTACTGGTCGGCGAATAACGACACCGGAAGATTTGATCTCGCGGAGCGCAACAGAGCTTGGGAGCATTTCTTTTTGGAACCGATCGAGAGCGTGCAATTCGGCAAAGTCGATGCCGTCATCCTCGCGTTGCAGGAAAACACGGTGCCCGATGAAATTATCGCGCGACTGAATATCGAAAACGTCAACATCATTGCGCTGTTGCTGAAAAACAAAACGACGGAAGAACTTGAAGCGATTGCGGAAGAGAAAAAAATTCCGGCGGCGGCATTCGGCGATATCGACAAGTTTTTGATCGGAGAACGGGATCGATTGTGGTTGTTGTTCGGCAGTTCCGTCGATGAAGCGCGAGATTGGTCGAAATATCTGCAGAGTCGTGGAATTTCGTCTGCAAACATTGTCAATTGCAATGCAAAAATGCGCGTCACTCCGAAGTGGACGGCAGATTTAAATTCCGTTGAAGAAAACGGCTTTGACTTTTTCGTGATCGGAGGAAAGAGTGCGGCTGCGGGGATCAACGTCGACATGATCATTTCGCGCAAGGGGATCAATCTTGCGGCGGATTATCAAGATTTGCGGCAAATGTATCGGCTTGCGCGTCATCTTTTTTCACGTTGCAAGTCGTTTAAATTCGCGTTGATCGGCTTGACGCCGGAGCTGTTGACCGACGATGACGCGGAATTTTTCGCCGAACAGGGGCTCGATGGTCAATACGTTTTCAACATTGAAAATTCGTCGTCGAAATCCGAATTGACAAAGGCATTGTTTAAATCCAAACCGGTTCCTGCAGAGTCGGAAGATGCGTTCGAGTCGGTTGAGAACTTCCGTCATGAAACTCCGTCGGTCGAATTCAAACAAAACAATCTCCGCATTTTGGAGGATATAGTTCAATTGTGTCTCGAAAACGGCGCGATGCCGATCATTTTGCGGTTGCCGATCGCGAATGACGCACGCCGGGCAATGCCGCGCGAAAAGCTCGAATTCATGCGCCGAATGTTGCAACTTCTGTCGAAGGCATACGCTTGTCATTTCATCGACTTTTGCGAATTGCCGATCGGGGTGAATAATTTTTCCGATTCTACGCTTCTGAATAATGCCGGTGCCGCCAAGATGAGCAACTTCCTGAATTACGAATTGCATAAGCGCGGGATATTGCCGTTTGAAGAAATGCGCTTTGTCGATTACGAACGGATTTACGGACTGATGTCGTTTCTTTCGCGCACGGAATATAATGAAACACTGGATCGAATTTTTGATGCAACGCTCGAACAAATTCGCAAGAAGGAGAAGGTCAAAGTCGGCTTTGTGCTGTATGATGCGTCGATGTGGTGCGGTGATGATCTCTATCAACATTTCATCAACGATGAACGTTTCGAGACAACGGTTTTTCTCTGCTTGCGGAAAGACAGTCGAAATGACTTGATCTCCGAGAATTTCAAAAATGCCGTGAAGAATTTCAAAGCCGCCGGAATCAACGTTTTCGCCGTTGTCAAAAACAGCGATACAATTCCGAAGCAGGACGTGTTGATTTACTTGACGCCGTACTTCCATTATCTGCCGCATGCATTGCGGACGTATAATCTTACGCCGGAAACTCTGATTGCTTATGTTCCGTATACTCTCGGCGTCGATTATCTCTCCATCGTCAGCTTCAAAATTCATTTCGTCGTTTGGAAACTGTTTTCGTGCACGAACGAATTTCGCAGGAGTCTGATCCGAAACAACAAAATAAATGCTCGGCGAATGGTTTACAGCGGCTCGCCGAAGATTGATTTGTTTTTTGAAGACAACAAGCCGGTTGATTTTCAATGGAAGACGGCGCGTCCCGATGCGGTGAAGATTATTTGGGCACCGCATTGGTCGATTAAAGGGCGTCCTTACGTAAGGTTCGGTACGTTTAATCAGAATTACAAATTCATGTATGAATACGCGAAGGCGCATCCGGAAACTTCATGGGTTGTAAAGCCGCACCAAAATTTGAAGCACCTCAAAACAGCAAATACAATTGGCTAAACAATGCCATTTTTGTATGTTCACCCTCAAACGAACAAATGCAAGGAGGCATAATACTCAACGTTTGGAAAGTAAAATAAAATTATAAAACACAGAGCAAAATATCATTGAATTAGATTCAAAGATTTATGTGTGTTACGTAATTAAAAACATCTGCGAAAGTTAAGTTTTCTATATTTGACAACAAGACAAAATGTTAAATAAAATTAACAAAAGAAATCCACACCCCAAATCGAATGACGAGTAGAGGCGAACCAGCGTATCCACCCGTTTAAACGAAATTGCCGTGAGAAATCCATTTGTTTTTTAGCAATTTCTATTTTTAGAAAAAAAAACTTTTTTATATTTGCCGATAGAAACACAAGAAAAAACAATATGGACGAAAAGTACATAAAACTTATTGCCGATAAACTCGGAATAAGAGAAATACAGGTAAAAAATACAGCATTTTTGTTCTCTCAAGGAGCAACAGTGCCATTTATAAGCCGTTATCGCAAAGAGGCCACAGGAACGCTTAACGAAGTGCAAGTGGCACAAATAAAAGACGAAATCAAACGCTTTGAAGACCTTGACAAACGCAAGGCTTCAATAATAGAAAGTATAGAAAAACAGGAAAAAATGACTCCCGAGTTGCACAAAGCCATTGACGATGCAGTGGATATAACCGTAC
Source organism: uncultured Selenomonadales bacterium (assembly GCA_937916025.1). The sequence goes on along the minus strand of CALGGX010000533.1, from coordinate 2,673 downwards.
TCGAAGACCTATACTTGCCATACAAACAAAAAAAGAAAACTCGAGCTACAATGGCAAAAGAAAAAGGATTGGAACCATTGGCAACACTAATACTTACACAAAAAAATTTCAATCCATTAACCGATGCCGAAAAATTTATCAACGATAAAGTAGCCAACATAGACGAAGCATTACAAGGAGCTCGCGACATAATAGCCGAAACAATAAACGAAAACGTAGAAGCAAGAAACCGTATCCGAAATCTTTTTAACCGCGAGGCAATAATTACATCGCGACTTGTAAAAGGCAAAGAAGAAGAAGGACAAAAATTTCGCGATTACTTTGAATACGACGAAAAACTATCGCGCATACCCGCACATAGACTAATGGCAATGATGCGTGGGGCAAACGAAGGAATTTTAAAAGTGGGTATAGCTCCCGACGAACAAAACGCAATTGAAATACTCAACCGAACATTTGTAAAATCAAAAGGCGAAGCAGGTCGACAAATACAAATGGCAGCAGAAGATAGCTACAAACGATTAATGCAACCATCAATAGAAACCGAGTTTAACAACCTCGCCAAAGAAAAAGCCGACCAAGAAGCTATTAGCGTTTTTGCCGAAAACCTTCGCAACTTGCTCTTGGCATCTCCATTGGGCAAAAAAAGAATACTTGCACTCGACCCCGGATTTCGCACTGGCTGCAAACTCGTATGCCTAAACGAACAAGGCAATCTACTCCACAACGAAGCAATATATCCTCATAGCGGTACAAAAGAAGCTTTTGAAGCTATGAAAAAAGTAACCACACTTGTGGAACAATACAAAATTGACGTAATAGCAATCGGTAACGGAACTGCAAGCCGCGAAACCGAACGATTTGTCAAAAAAATAAGATTCAACAAAGACATCAACGTTTATATGGTAAACGAAAGTGGTGCATCAATATATTCAGCATCAGAAGTGGCTCGCGAAGAATTTCCAAACTACGACATCACTGTTCGTGGTGCTGTGTCAATTGGTCGCCGTCTTCTCGACCCCCTTGCCGAACTTGTAAAAATTGACCCAAAATCCATAGGAGTTGGTCAATATCAACACGATGTAAACCAAACAAAACTAAAAGAAAGCCTTGACGATGTGGTAGTTAGTTGTGTCAACCAAGTGGGCGTAAACGTAAACACTGCTTCAAAACACTTATTAACATACGTTTCGGGTTTAGGACCAACGTTGGCAAAAAACATTGTTGATTACAGAACAGAAAACGGACCTTTCACCAACAGAAACCAATTAAAAAAAGTGCCACGCATGGGCGAAAAAGCTTTTGAACAATGCGCTGGCTTTTTAAGAATTGATAACCCCGACAACCCATTAGACAATTCGGCCGTTCACCCAGAAAAATACTACATAGTAAACAAAATGGCTGAAGATTTAAAATGTACAGTTTCAGACCTCATGGCTGATGCCTCGCTTCGCAAAAAAATTGACATAAAAAAATATGCCGACGATAAAACCGGAATACCAACACTCACCGACATAATGTCGGAGTTAGAAAAACCAGGTCGCGACCCACGCGGTGTATTCAACCCACCATCGTTTGAACAAAACGTAGAAAAAATCACCGACCTAAAAGAAGGCATGGAACTAACAGGAATAGTAACCAACGTTACTAATTTTGGTGCATTTGTAGATTTGGGCGTACATGTAAGTGGACTTATTCACGTATCACAACTCGGTGGCACGAGAAAAAATCCCGTTAATCCATCGTCTGTTCTAAAAATAAACCAACCAGTAAAAGTAAAAGTAATTTCACTTGACATTGATAGAAACAGAATAGGACTTGGATTGGTAAAATAAAAATAAAAAACACGGAAAGCAACAAAAAAATTATCTGCTTTTCGTGTTTTTTTTAGTATAAATACATAAAAAAAACATTAAAATTTCCTCTAAAATTTACACTTTTTTCATTAAAAATTAGGAAATAATAACTCAAAATGGAAATTATTTACGAAGACAACCACATAATAATTGTCAACAAAACCGTAAACGAAATTGTACAAGGCGACAAAACAGGCGATAAACCGCTGTTAGACACCGTAAAAGCATACATAAAAGAAAAACATAACAAACCCGGCGAAGTTTTTCTCGGATTGCCACATCGACTCGACCGCCCCACAAGCGGCATTGTGGTGTTTGCACGCACAAGCAAAGCCTTAACACGACTTAACGAAATGTTTCGCAACGGCGATGTTCACAAAATATATTGGGCAATAACCGCCACAAAACCACAACAAAACGAAGGCAAACTATCTGATATGTTGATACGAAACGAAAAACAAAACAAATCGTATGTAACACATAACAACACAAAAAATGCCAAAAAAGCCGAACTCGAATATAAAATAATTGCACACAGCGACAGATATTTTCTTTGGCAAATAAAACTACTAACTGGTCGCCACCACCAAATTCGCTGCCAACTATCAAACATTGGTTGTGCTATAAAAGGCGATTTAAAATACGGATACCCACGTAGCAATCCCGACGGAGGAATATGCCTACACGCTCGCAACATAAGTTTTATTCACCCCGTAAGCAAAAAAGAAATAACGGTAACAGCACAACCGCCAAACGACAATCTTTGGAATTTTTTTGTTGAAAATAATAAATAACAAAAATTGAAAACATTAAGCGA
>CALGGX010000532.1 GCA_937916025.1 uncultured Selenomonadales bacterium | reverse complement strand
CCGTCTCGATGCGCGCGACGTCTTTCAGTCGAACGAACGCGCCCGTGCCGTCGGTCTTTAAGATTATGTTGCCGAACTCTTCAATGGTGATCAAACGCCCTTGAACTTTGCCGGTGTATTGCTTCTCCTGCCCCATTGCGAGCGGCATCGAGCCGACCGTGCCCGCCGCCGCCTGCAAATTCTGTTCTTTGATTGCGTCAACGACGTCCGAAACGGTCAAATCGAGCTCGGCGAGTTTATCCGGATTGAGCCAAATGCGCATGGCGTAATCGGAGCCGAAGATTTGAACGTCACCGACGCCGTTGACGCGCTTGATCTCGTCCATCAGATAAATATCGGCGTAGTTTTTCATAAATGCGCGATCATATCTGCCGTCGGGCGAATTGATCGAAACCATGTACGCCATGTCGTTAGACGCCTTGCGAGTCGTCACGCCTTGCGTCTGAACGTCCGTCGGCAATGAAGGATTGGCGATTGCGACGTTGTTTTGCACTTTGACGCTGTCCATATCGCCGTCGGTGCCGACTTCAAACACGACGCTCAGGCTGTATCGACCGGTATCGTCCGAGTTCGACGACATATAATCCATGCCTTGCGTGCCGTTGACTTGCTGCTCGATAACCTGCGCGACAGTCTCGTTGACGACGTCGGCATTTGCGCCGGTATAAGTCGTCGAGACGCTGACTGTCGGCGGCGCGATCTGCGGATATTGCGCGATCGGCAATTGAAATGCGGCAAGCAAGCCCACAATCACGATTATGATTGAAATGACGATTGCGAAGATCGGGCGGTGAATGAAGAATTTTGACATACTCGCCGCCTCCTCAATTGTTCGATTGAGCCGGTCTTTGATTGGGCGTATTGGACGGCGGAGCGGACGGCGTCGACGCGAGCGAGCGATCGGCGTCGTAAGTGCTTTGCACTTCGCTCAGCGTGAAGCCCATTTCGCCGGCGGTGACGTTCGTTACATTCAAATCGACGCCCTCGCGCAAGTTCGTCAAGCCTTCGACGACAACCGTGTCGTTCGGCGTCAAGCCGCTGTCGATGATGTAGTAACTGCCGACTTTATGCCCGAGCTTGACGGTTTTGGCTTCGGATTTTCCGTCCTTGCCGACGACCATCACAAACGACTTGTCGAGCAATTGCTGAACACTGCGTTGCGGAGCAAGGATCGCATGCGGCACTGTCTCTCCGCTTAAAGTGATCCGCGCAAACATTCCGGGCAACAGCAAGCCGCTCGGATTCGGAAAGAGTGCTTTGAATGTCAACGAGCCGGTGTTGTTTGCCATCTCGCGATCGGACTCGACGAGTCGCCCTTCGTACGGATATTCGCGCCCGTCCGTGAGAGTGAGCTTCACGCCGATCGGATTGTGCTCGGTCTGCATTGCCTGCACCGTCATGAATTTCAGGTAATCCGCTTCGCTGATTGAAAATTGCACGTAGATCGGATCAATCGAGCCGATCGAGACGAGCGTCGTTTGACCTTGCGAGACGAACGTTCCGATCGCCACGTCATCGACGCTCAATTTGCCGGACATCGGCGCGTAAATGTTCGTGTCGTCGAGATTTTCATGCGCGGTTTTGAGTGCCGCCTGACAGGCGTAAATTGCCGCTTCATTTGCGGCGCATGTCGCTTCGTCCGCGCGGACTTTTGCCAATTGCGTTGTGATTGTCTGCTCCGGAATTGCGCCGTCTTTGAAGAGTTGCTCATCGCGTTTGAGATCCGTCAACGAGTTGTTGTAAGTTGCAACCGATTGCGCGAGTACCGCTTCCGCCTGTTTCAAATCCGCTTCCGCGCGGAGCACCGCCGATTCGTATTGCCGTGAGTCGATTTTGTAAAGCAATTGCCCCGCCTCGACGAATTGACCGCCGCCGACAAATTTATCGACGATGTTGCCGGACACTTTTGATTGCACTTTGACTTCATCCGCCGCGAGTACTTGCCCCGAGAACTCACTTGTCAACGGCGTGTCTCGCTGAATGACTTTCATCGCTTTCACTTGCGCCGAAGGCGCGGCTTTTTGCTGTTGCTGTTCTTGATCTTCGCCGCAACCGCTTATGAAAAGTGACGAAGTCAGCACCGCCAAGGCAACCGCGATTGCTTTTGACTTCGATGTGATCAATATCATTCCCTCCTTCGTTTTCGACTATGATCTTATAAAAAAAATCAATCGGCTGTCAATTGATTTTCAAGGCTGAAAGTCCATTTTTCGAGCCCGCTGTCTTTTGTGCAGGAGGTTTCGATGATCTCGACGTCGGGATTGAGCGACTTCAAATCGTTCCGCGCGGCTTCGAGATCAAAATTCGTGAACTCGAGCAGATCGATTTTGTTGAGCAGAACGATCGATGCGTCTTTGAAGATGATCGGATATTTCAGAGGTTTGTCATCGCCTTCGGTGATCGACAGCACGACGGCGCGAGCGTTCTCGCCGAGATCAAACGACGCGGGGCAGACGAGATTTCCGACATTTTCGATGATCAGAAGTTCGGTTTTGTCGAGATCGATCGACTCGATTGCTTTTTTGATCATCGGCGCGTCGAGGTGACAGCCGCCGACCGTGTTGATCTGAATGACGGGGATTCCATGTTTTTCGATCC
>CALGGX010000531.1 GCA_937916025.1 uncultured Selenomonadales bacterium | reverse complement strand
TCGCGCGGAATGAAAACTCCTATCGAGCGGTAAATGTCCTGAACGAACGCCGAGCAGTCGACGCTCTCATTCAAACCGCCCCAGCCGTATTCATCGCCGAGAAATTTAAACGCCTGCCGAATGATGTTGTTTTGAGTGCAGGGCAACCAGCCTTTGTTGACGGATTTGTCATCGGCAATCGAAACGTAAATTTCCTGCAGACGCCCGTCGACGGAGATCGGAAGGCGCGCGAGCCAACCGACATTGTCGTTTTTGTTCGCAGCAATCGAAGGGAATGCCGGAATTTTGATCGGGATCATCGCGGTCGTATATTCGTTTTCAACAAAATTTTTCCATTCCTGCTCGGGCGAGCCGTGCAAATCAGTTTCATTCGGAATCAACGGAATCACCGCGCCCATCTGAAAGAGGATGTCCTGCCCTTTGACTTTGATGCGCTTTTTGTTGTCGACGACGACGAGAAAATCTCGCGGCGCAATGTAAGACTCCCACGTCATGCGATCGGTGAACGCCAGCGAATTCCGATCAATCCAGCCGAAATAATCCCGCGATTGACAGAAGACGAATTGCTTGTCGTCACTTTCGAGCAAAACGGCAACGGGTTGCGCGGGATCGATTGCGGTTGCCTGAAAGTCGTCATACTTATCTCCCGACCACGGCTTCGGCAACAGGCGCATGTCCGCGCGATTGATCGTCACGGCGTATTGCACTTTGACAATCGAATTGACTTCGTAAGTGTTTTCGGCTGAAGTATCGCGAAGCAGTTTGTTGACGGCGGCGGAAGGCATTTGTGTCGGATAATGAAACAAATTCGTCGCGTGAGTGTCCTTCGCGCGGATTTGCGCATTGAATTGCCGAAGTTGCGTGCGGTTCATCAACACTTGATCGCCGTCTTCGGTCAACCAATACGACGGCTTTGCGCGCTCGCCCGTGATCTCGATTGTCGAGGCGGCAAATACCGACGTCGACAGCAACAGCAAAAACATTGTCAGCAAAAAAATCTTCATGGTTCATTCCTCCGATAGATCAGACACTGAAAATCGGCGGCAACGGCTCGCCCCACCATTTGAACACTTTCCTGATGTCGATATTAAGATCGTCAAACAGCGACACTTTGAGTTCGTATTTCACCGCCGCGCGCTCTTCCGGCTCCAACATTTCCCATTCATGCGTGGTAAAAATGTGATACAATTCGTCGAGCACAAATTTGCCTTCGACAAGATGATATACTTCTATGTCTTTGTTTTTCGGATTGACAATCCAATATTCCTTGACGCCGTTGCGCTCGTAAACGTCTTTTTTGATGCCGCGATCGTTTTTCTCAGTCGAACGCGAGAGAACTTCGACAATCAGATCGGGCACGCCGTTGATATTGCCGTAACGGTCGGCGATGGAGAGATCGCAGACGACCGACACATCGGGGCGAAAGAGATTGCCGTCGGGCAGATGCACGTCCGTATTGTCATGAAACACCTCGCCGCTGCCGTGTTTCTCAAAATAATTTCCAAAAATGTTGCAGATATTGACAACAATTTTTCCATGATTGAGAATCGGAGCCGCAACTGCCATGTAACGTTTCACTCCTTCAATAATTTCATATCGCGGATTGAGCCGACGCTCGTCAAAAATCATTTCCATTTCAATCAACTCCTTTCATTCGCCAACTCAATGATCATGTCTGCAATGACATCGGCGGCTTGCGGGCGTCCGAGTTTTCTGCTCGCGTCCGACATCGATTGCAACAAATCCCGATCGCCGAGCAATTCGTAAATCAAAAAATCCAATCCTTCGGAAGTCAATTCGCTGTTGAGGATCATCCGCGCGGCACCGGCGTCGACGAGTTCTCGCGCGTTGAATTCCTGATGATTTTCCGCCGCATACGGATACGGGATCAAAATCGCCGGGACTCCCCGCGCCGTCAATTCCGCCAGCCCCGTCGCGCCCGCGCGGAACACGGCGAGATCCGCCATTGCCATTGCGCGCGGCATGTCATAGAGATACGGCTCGACGCGAATATGCTTGCATGTCGAAAGATCAACGCCCGCTTCTCGCAATCGATTGATCACGTCGTCGTATTCGCCGCGCCCGGTCACGTGCAGGAATTGGATCGAGTCATTTTCTGCCGCATGCGCGAGCACTCCGATCATTGCGCGATTGATCGAGCGAGCTCCGCGACTGCCGCCCGAGATCAGCACGACCGGTTTTTCGGCAATAAAGTTGTATGCCTTCAAACCTTCCGCGCGGGTGCCTTTGAGAACCGATTTTCTGATCGGATTGCCGGTGTAAACCGTCTTTTCCGGCGGAAATTTCGACAACGCCTGTTTCGAGCCCGCGGCAATTTTCGTCACGAATTTCGACAAGATTTTGTTTGTAATGCCGACAACCACATTCTGCTCTTGAATAAGTGTCGGGATGTGCTCGAGAGACGCGGCGAGCAAGATCGGTCCGCAAACGTAGCCGCCCGTGCCAACCACGACGTTCGGCGCGAATTCTTTGATTATCGCCGTTGCTTTTTTGATTGAAAGAATTGCATTCGCCGCGCGTTTGAAATTCTCGAGGGTAAAGTGCCGCTCGAAGCCGCCCGCAAGATTGAGCGCGCGAAACGGAATGTTTTCTTTCGGAACGATGTCGGACTCGAGCCCGCGCTCGGTGCCGACGTACAGAAATTCCGCGTTCGGAATTTTTTCTTCAATCGTTCTCAACAGCGTCAGCGCGGGATAAATATGTCCGCCCGTGCCGCCGCCGCTCATTATCACTTTCATGCCGTCACCAGCCTTCGGATTGTTCGTCATCTTTTGACGCAAACAGCCCGGCAACAAGCGCGCCCGCCATCAAAAAAACACTTCGAACTTGCCGGGATTCTTTTTCGCCGGTTTTGCACCAACGCGCAAAGTGCTCGCAATTGTTAAAGACGAGATCGTAATTTTGCTCACCGAGTTTCGAGCGCGCACGCAAATATGTCTCTTCCGGCGAATAACAATCGCTTTCGTCGTCGAGCTGCCAATATTCGTAAGTATTGCTGCCGTCGAGAAATTTTTGCATCGAAACTTCTTCGACGCGCGGTTCCGATTGCAATTTGCCGCTGATCGAGCCGTTGTAATGAATGACGCGCCCGTTGCCGGCATATATTCCGTAATGATCATACAGCCCTCGACTGACGCGAATGACATCGCCGCGAATGAGTTTTTTCATGTGATCACCTTCAAAGTGCCTTGACGAGACGTTTGAAATCTCTTCCGCGCGCCTCGAAGCCGTCATACATGTCAAAGCTCGCGCACGCCGGAGACAACAGAACAATCTGCCCGCGCCGCGCGATTTTTTTTGCAGTTTCAACCGCCGTCGACATCGAGTAGCCGACTTCATGAATCCGCGCGGAGTCAAAGCCGTTTTCAATCGCCGATTGCTTGAAACGAGTCGCCGCGTCTCCGACCAAGATCAATTCATCGACCCGCGCCTTGACCAACGTCATGAACTCCGTCAAATCCGTGCCTTTATCGTCGCCGCCCGCAATC
>CALGGX010000530.1 GCA_937916025.1 uncultured Selenomonadales bacterium | reverse complement strand
AGCGCGTCATGCACGTGCTTCACGCAATGCTTGCACATCATGCCTTCGATTTTCAAGTCCTTCATGAAATTGAATATAAAAAAATGGAGCTCGCCGCGCGGCGGGCTTTTTTCATTCAGCCGACGAGTTCATAACCCGCGTCGACGATCACTTTCGAGAACTCCGAATCCGAAATTTCGCGTTCCGAAGTCACGATTGCGTTTTTGTCGTCGAGACTTACTTCGACCGCCGTCACGCCGTCCATTGCCGCAAGCGCGTCATGCACGTGCTTCACGCAATGCTTGCACATCATGCCTTCGATTTTCAGTTCCTTCGTCATTTCAAATGTCTCTCCTTCCGAAATTTCGACAGACTCGACATTGAGCGGCGTCGTTTCGATTGCGTTTGATATTTCCGAACTCCGCTCGATCGAAAATCGCCGCAATCGCAATGCATTCATCACGACGCAGAAGCTCGACAAACTCATTGCCGCCGCGCCGATCATCGGCGATAATTTTATTCCGAACGCCGGATACAACATGCCCGCCGCCAAGGGTATGCAGACCACGTTGTAAGCAAACGCCCAGAACAAATTCTCTTTGATGTTGCGAATGACCGCGCGGCTCAATTTGATCGCGCCGACGACGTCTCGCAGATCGTTTCGCATCAAAACCGCGTCCGCCGACTCGATTGCCACGTCCGTGCCCGCGCCGATTGCCACGCCCAAATTCGCCTTCATCAATGCCGGTGCATCGTTGATGCCGTCGCCGACCATTGCCACGCGCCGCCCTTCCGATTGCAACCGCCCGACTTCTGCCGATTTGTTTTCGGGCAACACGCCCGCGATCACTTTGTCGATGCCGACTTGCCCGGCAACCGCCCGCGCCGTCCTTTCATTATCACCCGTCAACATCACCGTGTCAACATTCAATTGCCGCAATTCGTCCAATGCCGCGCGGCTCGATTGTTTTGTCGCGTCCGCCGCCGCCATCAAGCCGAGCAATTTACCGCCGCGCGCAAACAGCAACGGCGTTTTGCCTTCATCCGATAACAGCTCGATCCGATCGCGAATTGCCGAAAGATCGATTTTGTTTTCGATCAAAAACAGTTCCGAGCCCGCCAAAAATCTTTGCTCGTCGAGTTGCGCTTCAATGCCGCGTCCGAAAACCGCTCTGAAATTCTTCATCGGCAATAATTTTTTATCGGCGGCGAGCTCGAGCACCGCCTTCGAGAGCGGATGTTCGCTGCCCTGCTCGAGACTTGCGGCAATCGAAATAAATTCGTCGCTCGAGCCGATCCGATTGCCGACATAAATCACGTCCGTGATGCGCGGCTTGCCTTCCGTGATCGTGCCGGTCTTGTCGAAAACCGCCACGTCAATCGAATGCGCTGTTTCGA
>CALGGX010000529.1 GCA_937916025.1 uncultured Selenomonadales bacterium | reverse complement strand
TTTTTTTTTTCAATCGATGTGATATACTTTCGACGGCAAGTTTTCTTCAAAGGGAGTGATGGTATGTCAAACGTGATGCAAGAGCCGGAGAGTCGTCGGATCGGACTCTTCGGCAAGAAAAGCAGCGGCAAATCGGCGTTGATCAACGCGTTGCTCGGACGAGACGCGGCGGCAGTGAGCGAGACAACCGAGCCGATCTATCAGGCAATGGAAATTTACGGCATCGGTCCCGTGACGCTGATCGATACGGCAGGGCTCGATGCCGACGGCAAACGGGTGCAGAAAACTCAAGTTGCCGCCGAAAAACTCGATGCCGCGCTGATGTTGATGTCAAACGACTCGCTCGAGCTCGAATTGGTGTGGATGAGTCGTTTGAAGCATAACGGCGTAGAAGTCATTCCCGTGATCAGCCAAATCGACAAGATGCCGGATGAAGGACGTCATCTCGCGGCGGCAGTGCAGGAAGTGACCGGCAAAAAACCCGTGCGCGTGAGTGCAAAGCTCGGAGTCGGGCTCGACGAACTCCTCGACGCAATGCGCAATGTGAAATGAGGTAATGCTTATGTACAGAAAAAAAATTGCGGCGGCGATGCTCGCGAGCGCACTGCTCTTTCCGATGCCGCAATCGCAAGCCGCGCCCGCCGAGTTGCAACCGCAGACGACCGTCGAGCAGAATGACGAATGGTATTGGCTTGCTTCAGACAATAAATACAGCAAGTATTTCGATCCGGTTACGGTGAAAGTGATCAAGTCCGCAAAGCGCGAGGACGGGCGCGAGATTGCAACCGAGATCGAGGCGTGGACGAAGACGACGTACTCTTACGAAGGAGCCGCCGAGACGATCGACAATTACAAGATCAGAAATCTGTTGCCCGATCCCGCGCAATTGAGTTATTCGCTGGCGTTGTTGAAAATCAATCCGCAAAATCGGACGATACAGTACTCGCACGAAGAGTTTTATGACAAGTCGAATACGGTGATCTGGTCGAAGTCTGAAGGGCGCATCAAAGAGATCAACTCGCAGTCGTTTGACGAAGATTTTTATTGCGCGATTGTCGACGAGGTGTTTCGACAGGGCGAGATCGAGCGGAAGAATGCTCCCGATCGTTGGATTGATCTTTGCAAGATCATCAATCGCGATGGTTCGATCACGACGGTTACCGCCGACACGACGACGATGCGTCTTAAGGGCTCGAATTTGATCGTTTGGGAGTGGCAGGATACGCGCGAGCCGAACGGAAATGTCACGGAGATCAAATTCATGAAGAAGGCGGTGAATCTTCCGCAAGGCACGGAGCGTATTACGAACGGCGAGATTTGGACGCCGCACAATTCGTGGCGGGAATTGCAGGACGAAAACGACGGCGCGTATGTGATGATCAACGGCGACTCGCCCGAGTACAAAGGTCTGGTGCGGTTGCGGGCGTTTGCGAAAGGCTATTCCGGTTGGGTAAACCGCTACGCGATCGAATAATTTTTTGGAGTGAAGTCAATTGCCGATAAAGATACCGAACAATTTGCCGGCGGCGCATGTGCTCGAGAGCGAGAACATCTTCGTGATGGACGCCGATCGCGCTTACAGCCAAGACATTCGCCCGCTTCGCATTTTGATTTTGAATTTGATGCCGATAAAGCACGTTACGGAAACGCAATTGCTTCGATTGCTCGGCAACACGCCTCTGCAGGTCGAAGTCGATTTCATCTACACGAAGTCATACATCCCGACGCACACTTCGCAGGATTATCTCACGGAGTTTTACGGCACGTT
>CALGGX010000528.1 GCA_937916025.1 uncultured Selenomonadales bacterium | reverse complement strand
AAGAGACGGTATCGGAGTCGACCTTACTGCAATAGCCGATCGCCTCCGAGGTAGCGGCGTCGGTCGCGTAAATGAATTCCCTGGTTTCGTCGAAAGTGCCTTCGATAAATCTGTCGCCGAGCGCGGTCAAGGCTCTGACTTTGCTGAACGGATAAGCCATATTCATTACTCCTTTCAGAACGGGATATCAACGTCGTCTACGGGCTCAAGGTCGTCGTTTCTCGGCTCCGGCGTCGGACGCGGCTCATTAGGTTTGCGCCGATTGCCGTTCTCGTCTTCGATCCAAGATTCCGGAACCTTGCCTTCCGCCAGCGCTTTCATCGAGAACTCTTTGGCGACGCGGTAATTCTGGTAGACGCGATCCTCGGGACCGGGCTTCTCGACGATGTAAACCTGCGCGACGAGCTTCTTCTCCTTGAACATATCGGTGTCGTAATCCCTGGGCACGTGGAAATTCTGATTGGTCTGTTCGAGAGTGTTGACGAAGCGTTTGAACAGGCGCTTATAGAAATGTCCGCGAGCGGGGTCGGCGAAGTTAATCGGAACGCTGTGCTGCAAGCCCCAATACACTTGCGGATTGCGCGCCGAGCGGATTGCGAAGTCCTCGGCGAAGAAGCCGGCATAATCTCCGCTTGCAATGTCGAGATTGAGACGCAAGCGGTCGTTGCTGACCGACACATCGACGATCCTGCAGATGTACGCGTCGGCGGGAGGCTTCGGTCGTCCGTCTTCGGCAGGATCAATGTTCTCCCAATCATCGGGCAATGTCATTTTCATTCGCGTTCTTCCTCCTCTTCATATGCCTGCAGCAGGCTGATCACGGCGGCGATATCGTTCTCGACGACGGCGGGCAATGCCCCCATAGGCGATTTGGCGGTCGAATTGTTGCTGACGGTTTCGAAGATGAAATCATCTCCGTCGTGCTTGCAATACAGCACCGTCGTAAACAGGCTTTCGAGCACGATCTTCTTGAGTTTCTGACCGCTGGTCTTGACCTGCGCGAACACTTCATTGCCGTTGCCGTCCCGATCGCTGTCGACGTGTCCGATGAAGATGACCGTCAAGTCGTCTCTGAGCTTATTGCCAAGGTCGGCGGTCTCGTAAATGTACGCGGCAAGGTCTTGGTACTTGTCGAAGCCCTTCTCCTTCCTCCGGCGGAATTCTTCCTTGATCATCAAGGTCGAAATGCCGTCGACGACGATCGTTTTGATGTGGCGGTACTTGTCGTTATTGGCGAGAGACCGAAGGATCGCTTGCACGGAAGCGCCGTTGTTGGCGTCGATGATGTCGGTGACGAAGTAGTTCTGCTTATCCTTGCCGAACTGTTTGCGCCAGCCGCGCCAGCTGAGTCCCTTGCCGTCGCAGTCGATGTAGAAGGTCGACTTGGGATCGAGATTCCGACACGACGTCGTCTTGCCCGCGCCCGATTGTCCGTAAATCAGTATTGAGCGGCTCATAATATTCTCCTTTCAAAGAACTAAATAGGGAACGTAGGGACGGTAGTTTTCAATGTGCTGTACGATTGCCGATTTTACGATCCGCGCGGAGGCTTCACCTTCCCTTCTTTATGATATTTGTGTATGAATTAGTAGCGTACTCATTGCACAGGTCGTTTACTCCGCCCCTCAAATGTTCCCGAGCGATTCTTATGTCGGCGGCAACAGCCGGTGCGTCCGAAAGCTGTGTGCGCCGAAGGCTGATCGCTCACGCAAAGGCTTGTCTCTGTCACAGGCAAGCCCTTGATGTCAGCGATCGACGTCCGTCTTACGCGTTGGCGATCGAGCGCAACTCGTTGATCCAGTACCTCTCCTCTTCAGACGGATTGAACTGATTGCAGAGCATCTCGTACTCTTCGAGGCACTCGGCAGCCTCCGACGGCTCCGACGCAAGCTCTTTCGCCAGCCATTCACTCGCCATTGCCCGCGCGCTCTTGCGGTTCTGAGCATACGCGGCTTTGGCTTCGGCGAATGCCTTGAATTGCGTCCGTTTGCGGTTCGTGTGACCTCTTCTCATTGTTATTCCTCCTTCAATCTACGATGAAAATGCGGCTGTCGACGGGCGGCATTTCGTGCTCGATCTGATGTTTGTTGACGAGTTCGAGGAAATGCTCATTGGACTTGTTGTAGCCGTAGGTGAAGCCGATTGCGAAAACGGCGAATGCGATGACGGCGCCCATCAAGAGCACTTCCGCTTCGATGCCTGCGCGGTCCGCAATCTCCTCAATGGCGGCGTCGAGACCGGCGTTGATCTCGTCGATGATTGCCTCAATGCGTTCGCCAAAACTTTTATTATCCATTAAATCTGCCTCCAAGTCGTTGTATGAAAGTTGTATATCGGCGCCGACCCCTGTCACCGATCGGCGCCCTCCTCCGAGATTAAATGCGGTTGCGAGCAGGGATTTTCCAACCGCTGTGACGTTTGAAGATCACCGTGAGTTTCGCGCGCCGCGCCACATTCACTCCGTAGCGCTTCGACTTGACCACCTTGACGCGCTGCACGAAATATCCGCCGTGGGTTTTGGGCAACAGGTCTGTTGTCAGCCGTGCCATTTCTTCATCTCCCTTCCAATTCGTGTTTCACTCGGTCGCGCTCCTCCGCGCGTTTGCTATCGTTCCAGCTGTCGAGCGTTCCGGTGAGGTAGCCGGTGATTCGCCTGATACGCTCGAACGGGCGGGACTGTTCGTAATTGATATCAACGGTGCCGTCGGGGCAGGCAATCACTTCGAGATCTTTGAGCGGGATCGTGATATTGATGCGGTCTTTGACGTACTTGACATAGCGCCGAGCTTCGTTGTCATCGGCGTCGGCAAGTCCGACCAGCTTGACGTGCACGCCTTCGATTTTCATTTCCTTCGTCATCTCTGCGCTGCCAACTCCCTTCTGATTGAACGCGCGAACATTGCATTTTGCTCGAACAGTCCGTTGAAGCACCGCGCGAGCACTTCCTCGTAATACTTCATCGGGATCAAGAGGTGCCCGTGGAACTTGCCTTCGGGGTACCGATACAGTCCCTTTGCGTATCTGAAGAGGAGTTTGCGCTGCGCACTCGTCGAGATCGGTATGCATTCCTTTATGGAATAGTAGTTCGACATGCGCGTCACATTAATGATGAGGCGGCGCAACGCTTTGGTCTGAGTGCAGATCAGATTGAGTCCGAAGATGCTGTTTGCGAAGAACCGCGCGAGTCCTTTGTCGTCGTCTGCAGAGCGGCACAATGCTTTGAAGTTCTTCTGCCGTTTCTTAAGCTCGGTGCGGACGAAAATCGCGCTGTTAATCACCTTCTCAAGGCGAAACAGGATATCCGACAATGTCATTCCTCCTTTAGTTAATCTCGTCGAAGTCGTAATCGGGATCGTAATGGTTGAAATTCTGATTAGAGACGTCGATGAGCAGAACGGGCGTTTGGTAATCGATGAAGCGCCTTCCGAACGTTTGGATCCGCCGGAGCGTCTCATCGAAGGTGAGAAGCGGGTGCTGACCGTTGTTAATGCCGTTAACGATGACGGTGTTGACTTCGCGGTGGAGCATCATGAGGTAGGTTTTGGTGACGGGGTTGGCGTCGGGACGCTCGCCTTTAGGGATTCCGAGTGCCTTGTTGATCGCGCCGTTGATCTTTGCGTAGAAGTAGGGGTCGCACTCTTCGCGCGGAATATCGAAGTGATTGACGGCGTAATCGATAAGGAGTTTGACGGTATGCATACGACCGTAGGCGAGGAGATAAGCGCGGTGAGCGATGATCTGCTGAGTTTTGTAATCGGCAGGCTCAGCGTTCGAGAGTTCCTTGATACGTTCGCGCATACGATTGAACTCGTCGATGAAGAGAATCTTGTACCGGAGAGCCTTCTTGCCGGTAAAGCCCATAGTCAACAGATTGAACCCGTCCGCCGTAATGTAGTACATCTTATAGTTTTTGCCGGTGCCCGCCTTGTACGTGCCCTTGATGAAAAAAAGCGGGTCAGAGCTCAAATTTGAGCTTTGATTGTTCTGACGGGCTTCGTCGATGTCTTTCATGTCGGCGATGATGTTTTCAATGTCGCGAATGACGTTCCGATGATCTTTCTCGAAGTACTCAGCGACTTTGAGGCTGGTGGTGACAGCGATCCCCTCGTGCAGGATCACGGGCTTGTTGTCGTCTTTCATTCTCATTCTCCTTTCTATTCTTGACGGTGTTCGGCGGCGAAGGCGATCAGGTCGGCTCGGAGATCATACTCGCCTTCAATGGCAGCGACAGCCAAGGCATCTGCGCGATCCTCAGGCGTCGCATTTTTATTGGAGTAGACACTCTCCAAGCAGGCGCGGCTGGTGTTCCAGAAGATCGTAATGACGTCGTGGCGATCGGCGTCGCAGGCAGTGAATTTGATTTTGTCGAAGTTGAACCTGGTGGCGAACCTCACTACCCGGTCGATGGCGCTTTCGA
>CALGGX010000527.1 GCA_937916025.1 uncultured Selenomonadales bacterium | reverse complement strand
GATCATCCCAAATTGTCGATCAAAAATTTTACAAAATACCTCGAGAAGAATCCCGAAGACGACAACGCATATTTTCATCGCGGCATTGCTTACAACAATCTGCATTATTATAAACGTGCGGCGGCGGATTTTACGCGTTCCATCGAGCTTAATCCGAACGAGCCTTCGTCATTTTTCAATCGGGGATTGGCGAATTGCTTTTTAAACAAACAACAAAATGCGGTTGACGATTTTACCGTGTTTCTTAAATCCGTACCGGATGATCCGACGGCACTTTCTTGGCGCGCACAAGCCTTTGCGGAGCTCAATGACTTCCAAAATGCGGTGGCTGACTGTACCAGATTGATTAAAATTGATCCGCAGAGTGTCACGGCTTATAAATGCAGGGCTTGCGGATATGATGCGCTTGAAGAATTTGAGCTTGCCGCCGAAGATTACACGAAGGCGATTGAACTCGCGCCGCATGAAGCGTTTTCGTATTATCGTCGCGGGATCGATCTGCTTATTATTGCAGAAGACAACGGCGAGAGTGCGCTGGCGGATTTTGACAAGGCGATCGAACTCAACCCGAATTTGGCGGATGCGTATCGCGAGCGCGGAGTTGTGTATCTCCATCGGAACAATTTCGAGCGCGCAGTCGTCGAATACACGAAAGCAATCGGGTTGATGCCGTATAAGATCGATTATTACACCGATCGCGGGATTGCATATTGGCGGTTGAAAAATTACGCAAAGGCGATCGAAGATGTTTCGCGCGTGCTCGAATTAAAGCCGAATGATTATTTCGCGCTGGAAATGCGCGGGGAATGTTACAGCCTGTTGAAGGAATATCAGAAAGCAATCGACGATTTCACGGCGATTTTGAAGATATATCCGACAGACTTCAGAACGTTGACGAAGCGGGCGCAGGCTTACATGATGTTGCAAGAATATCAACTCGCGCTTTCGGATTTGGACGAATCGTTGCGGCTCGAGCCGAATTACAAAGACACGAAGGAAGCTCATGCCGAATGCCTTCGATTGATGGAGAAGTGATCGATGCTGTTGACGGTTGAAGGATTGACAAAAAAATTCGGCGGCAGGACGGTGCTCGACGGCGTGAGTTTTTCGCTCGATGCGGGCGGACGCCTCGGCATTGTGGGAAGATCCGGGTGCGGCAAATCGACGCTCGTCAAACTGATCACTCGAATGCTCGATTCCGACGGCGGCGAGATCGTTTTTGACGGCGAAGACATTACGCATTCGACAAATCTCCGCGCGGTGTATCGAAAAATGCAGATGATCTTTCAATCGCCGGAGGATTCCTTCAACCCGCGTCGGACGCTCGGTTGGAGCATCGGCGAGCCGCTTCGCAATCTCGGAATTTCTGACGTTGACTCGCGCGTCGTGCAATTGCTGTCGGAAGTGGAATTGCCGGGCGAAATTGCGGGGCGATATCCGCATGAAGTGAGCGGCGGGCAATGTCAACGCGCGGCGATAGCGCGAGCGATTGCAATCGAGCCGAAGTTGCTGATATGCGACGAGGCGACTTCGGCATTGGACGTTGACGTTCAGGCGCAAGTGATCGAGTTGCTTCGTCGATTGAACTCCGAAAAGTCGATTGCGTTGCTGTTCATCACGCATGATCTCGCGCTGTTGCCGACGATTGCCGAGCGCGTACTCGTAATGCATGACGGCAGAATTGTCGAGAGCGGGCGCGTCGATGAAGTGATTGCCGTGCCGCAATCGGAATTTACGCGCGAATTATTGGCGGCGAATTTGTTTTTGACGGAGGCGAATTGATGAATATCGAAAATCGGATTGAAAAATATTGGAATGCTCGGAGCGAAAATTTCAGCGATGCCCGACGGCGTGAACTTGAAAGCATTTCAGCCGAAGCGTGGCTCGATTACATTAACAAAAAAATTTCCGCGCGGCGTCCGTTGAAGATTTTGGACGTGGGAACCGGCGCGGGTTTTTTTGCGATATTGCTGTCGAAACTCGGCAATGAAGTTACGGGCATCGACATGTCCGAAGAAATGCTCGGGCAGGCGCGGCGCAATGCGAAGTATTTCAAAGTCCGCGCGGAGTTTCTGTCGATGAATGCGCAACGACTGAATTTCATCGATGAATCATTCGACGTCGTGATCAGTCGGAATTTGACTTGGACATTGCCGGACGTTGAAACGGCGTATCGCGAATGGCATCGTGTGCTGAAGTCGGACGGGATATTGTTGAATTTTGATTCCGATTACGGCGACAAGAATTTTTTTGACGTATCGACCTGCTCGAATTCGGGTGTGAATGAAACGCAACTCGACGAATGCGGCGCGATCAAAGACGCATTGTCGATCAGCAAAAAACGGCGTCCGCAATGGGATGCCGCCTTCTTACATTCAATTGGTTTTGACGTGTCGATTGACGAAGACATTTCGCCGCTCGTGCACGTCGACAAAAATCTCGACTTCGATCGGATTGCACTGTTTGCGATCACCGCCGTCAAAGTTTAATCGAGCGACTTCAACAAATTCGCCATTTCCATTGCACTGACGGCAGCATCGGAACCTTTATTTCCGGCTTTGGTACCGGCGCGTTCGATCGCCTGCTCGATGTTCTCGGTCGTGACGACGCCGAAGATTGTCGGCACGCCTGTCGACAGCCCCACTGCCGCAATGCCTTTCGACACTTCATTGCAGACGTAGTCGTAATGCGTGGTTGAGCCGCGAATGACCGCGCCGAGGCAAATGACGGCGTTGTATTTTCCGCCGGATGCGAGTTTTTTTGCAAGCAACGGAATTTCAAACGCGCCCGGCACCCACACAACGTCGATGTCATTATCGGCAGTTTCATGGCGTTTGAGAACATCGAGCGCGCCGCCGAGCAGTTTCGACGTGATGAATTCGTTAAATCTCGAAACGACGATTGCGAATTTCAATCCGCGTCCGGTAATTTTTCCTTCAAAAACGTTCGGCATGTCGCGCCTCCGATCAAATGTCAGCTTTCCAAAGCCCGTGCAAGTTACAGTGCTCGTAAACGGCGATCGGCTCGTCGTCCTCGGCAACGATGAACTCTGCTTCCGGTTTGTCGGACGGCGTCAAATGGCGGTATTGCCCGCCTTTTTTCGTCTGCAGATAAATCCACTCGATCAGATGCGCTTCCGTCATTGGATGCGCGACGCTCCCGACCTTCACGCTGATTTTTTTGCCGTTGACTTCGACGGCGGGAACGTGCTTCTCCTTCGCCGCATCGACGGTATTTGCCGGCAACGGCGTCATTTTCGAGCCGTTATTGATTGACTCCGCATTGCCTTTCAGCAACATGACCATCGACTGTTTGTCTTCGCTGATGAAAATTCTGCCCATAAACTCTCCTCCTCCAATTACGCATTATGCATTACGCATTTCGCATTATAATTCATGCCCCATTTTTTCTTTCTTGACGTCGAGATAATGTCGATCGAATTGCGTCGGCTCGGCGACGATCGGTACGCGCTCGACGATCTTCAAACCGTGCCCCTCAAGCCCCGCGCGTTTTGCCGGATTGTTTGTCATCAATCGGATTGTCGACAGCCCGAGATCGGCGAGAATTTGCGCTCCGATGCCGTAATCGCGCAAGTCCGGCGCGAAGCCGAGCAGTATGTTCGCCTCGACCGTGTCTTTGCCCTGATCCTGCAACGCGTACGCCTTCATCTTGTTCGCAAGCCCGATCCCGCGCCCTTCCTGCCGCATGTACAGCACGACGCCTTCGCCTTCCTGCTCGATCCGACGCAATGCCGTGCCGAGTTGATCGCCGCAATCGCATCGAAGCGAGCCGAGCGCGTCACCCGTCAAGCACTCGGAATGCACTCGGACGAGAACGTTCTGCTTGCCTTTGACGTCACCTTTGACGACCGCAAGATGACATTTGCCGTCGAGCGTACTCTCGTACGCCTTCAATCGAAAACAGCCGAAGCGACTCGGGAAATTCACATCGGCAATCCGGTTGACGAACTTCTCCGTGCGTTTGCGATATTCGATCAGCGATTGCACGGTGATGATGTGCAATCCATGTTGCTCGGCGAATTGTTTCAACTTTTCGGTGCGCATCATATGCCCGTCGTCGTCCATGATCTCGCAACAAAGTCCGGCGGGATAAAAACCGGCGAGGCGCGCGAGATCGGTCGTCGTCTCGGTATGCCCGGCGCGGCGGAGGACTCCTCCGATGACGCTTCGGAGTGGAAAGACATGTCCGGGCTTGCGGAAGCTCGACGCCTTTGCGTTCGGATCGAGCAGAAGTTTAATCGTGCGGCATCGTTCGTAAGCGGAAATGCCGGTGGCGGTATCGAATGCGTCAATCGAAACCGTAAAGGCCGTTTCGTGATTGTCGGTATTGTTGACGACCATCTGTCCGATGTCGAGTTCATCGAGCCGTTTGCCGTCGATCGGAGTGCAGATCAATCCTTTTGCGTAAGTTGCCATGAAATTTATATCGGCAGGCGTGACGGTTTCGGCGGCGCAGATCAGATCGCCTTCGTTCTCGCGATCTTCATCGTCGACAACGACGACCATCTTGCCGTTTCTGATATCGTCAATCGCCTGTTCGACCGTTGCAAATTCGCTCATCGTATCACCTCTTCGATTGCAGTATACAATTTCGATTCAGCAAAGTCAATTGTCGAAAAAAAAATCGGCTCCCGCGCGGAAGCCGCTGATTTAAATTTCCGAACTTCAGAATGCTTTTTTGATTTTCGCCATGCCGGTGACGCCTAAATGTCCGAGCATCGCCGAGGCACTCGTGTTGTAACTCATGTGCGGGGGACAGGTGAGCGGAAAATCGTCAGTGACGTATTCTGAGTGCGAACGTCCCGCGCGAGCACTGCACTCGTAATAAAAACCGCTGTTGTTGAAATTGCGAATGATCACGCCGCCCGCACCGTACTGTTGATTGCCGCCGCCTCGCGCTCCCGACGGCAGATATGCGTTGTAATTGCCATAGCTGTAGGTAAATGTCGGCGCGAAAGTGAAAACGCCGTGCTCGCGTTTGAAATGCCGGGCAATGCCGAAGTCATGCGTGGCGGAATTGTTTTTGATATACGAGCCGTTGCCCATCTTGGTTTTGAGATGACCGTAGCCGTTGTTCATGAACGGTTCGTAACCGGCTTGCCCGCGAAGTTGCTCGACATCGTCAATCGTGACGTTATCAAACTCGCCCTTATCGGGGAGAACAATCGGAATCGGCGGCGGGATCAATTTCGGCGGATAAATCGGATCACCGACCTTAACACTGAATGTCGTGCCGTCGTTTTCGAGTTCAAGACCGTATCCGACTGCTCCTCGTTGCAACACGCTGTCGTAAGTCATGCCCTCAAATGTCGCGACGCCGGAATTCTCATCGACATCCGCCAATGACGACATCGCGCCGCCGGTGTTAATGCCTTTGTTATTGACGATCAGATTGAGATAATTGTCGGTAGAGATCGGAGCCGCGCCGTCGATGTAGATGCTCATATGCATGCCGGTGAGATCGGTCGTGCCGTCCGTCAATCGCAAAACCGTATCGCCATCGCGAGTGCTCTCGGGCAGATCGAAGTTGAGATTCTGAAAATCGGAAATGTTTCGCGCGATGATGCCCGTCGTTCTGATGCGAAGAGTGTTTCCTTCCGACGCGCCGTTCGTGCTCAAGCCGCCGTAGAGATATGCATCAAGCAGATCGGGCGCGCCGCTGATGACGATCGTGTTATCAATTGCGTCGCCGTTCAATGCGGATCCGCCGATGATTGAGCCGCTGATCGTACCGCCGTCGATCTCGACCGTATTGTCAGACACGACCGAACGCGCGAGCGACTCATCATAAAAGCCGCCGATTCCGGAATAAGTGTAAGCAACTTCGCCGCCGCTGACGAATGTGATGTTGCCGCCATGAATTATGACGCGATTGCCCGTGACATTGCCTGCGGCATTTTCGAGTTCGTGATTGATAACGGCGAGTCCGCCAATTGCGCCGTAAACATTGCCGCCGTTGATTTCGAGTGTGTTATCGGATACGTTGCCGGAGGCAGAAATGCCGCCGATTGCCGCATCGATATTGCCGCCGTTGATCAAGACTTGATTGTAAGCGACATCGCTCGCACTCCACTCGTTGCCGCCACCGTAAACGTCATTGAGCTCGCCGTCATACTCGTCTGTTTTGCCATCGACGGTGTAAGTATTTTCATCGACCGTCACGCGATTTGCAATGTTCGATTCCGAAGGTTTGACATCTTCGGCAAATGCCGGTGTTTGATATCCGATTAAGCCCGCGCATGCAATCATCAGCGACAAATTTTTGATCAGTCGACGATTTTTGTTTTTGAGTTTACGCATGATTCCACCTCATTTCGTCATCCATTGCCTGTCATTGTTGTCGCGATTGATCGCGTGCCAAGTCGAGCCGTCGGTGAACGTAATCGTCACGTCTTCGCTCGAATTGATCTTGAGCGAGCCGCCGTTTTTGAACTTCAACGTGAGCGAGTCGACCGAAATGCCGTCGATGTAGGCAGTGTCGAATTCAGAGATCGGAATATTGACAAGGATCATGTCATCAATGCCTACATTGTCGATCACGTCATTGCCGTTGCCTCTCGAGTAAACCAGCGTGTCAATGCCGGTGCCTCCGATCAAGGTGTCATCTTCGTTGCCGTCTCCGCCCCATAATGCCGAGTTGTCACCGGACGCCTTGATCACGTTTTCGAGTTCGTTGCCGACCATAATCGATTTGCCGCCGAATCGGGATGCATCGATATTCCGCGCGGAAGCGTAATACGAATCGACATTCGCTCCGACTGAAATGACATTCTCGCTGTTTATTGGCGTCAAAATCGTATCGCTCGCCGAGTCATTCGAGAGCACGATGGAATTTGCAGAGAGTGCATTGAAGTTCTCCACGTCGCTCGAGACATTTTCCTGCGCCCAGAACAGGAATGTCTCGGCATTATCGAAATCTTGTCCGACAACGCGTCGAGTCGTACCGTCGGAGAAGTTGAAGTTGATATCGGCGGTGTTGACTTGAAGCGAGCCGCCTTCCTTGAAATTGACTGTAATCGATCTGCCGTCGGTATTGACGTTGGCAATATCATCGACTGCGGAATTGAGGAGATACACGCCGTCATTCGTATCGGCATTTTCGATCACGTCATTGCCGTTGCCCTTGAGATAAACGAATGCGTCCGCTCCGTTGCCGCCGATCATCGTGTCGTTGTCATTGCCTGCGCCGCCCCACATAGCCGAGCCGCCTTTGGAAGCAACAATGCTGTTTTCGAGAGCATTGCCGACCAAGATCGCTTGCTCGTTAAAGTGAGATGCGTCGATTTTCCGCGCGGAAGGACGAGGATTGCCGTCGGAACCGTTCGCCCAGATCGCAACATTCGAGCTGTCGGGTGTGATGATTTCATTGCCGCCGTCGTCATTAATGAGTACGATGGTATTGTCGAGATGCACATCTTCTGTATTCGACTCGGTTTGAGTGTATTCGTAATTCCAGAACCGGAGCTTGACTCGAGTGTCGCCGCCTTTATTTGCGATCAATTCCAAAATGCCGGTTGCAGTGCCGTTATTGTCGACGGTGTAAGCGAGCAACTCATCGTCAAGCGTCTTTTCTCTGAAGACGAGAGTGATCTGCTCGGACGAGAGAGTGACGCCGTCGTCATCTTCTGTTGGAGTCAACGATCCTTCCGCAATGGTCTGCAGGAACGAGATCGAGTCAAGCGAAGTGTTGAGATCGGCGAAGGTGATGTTCGAGACTGTTTCATTTATGATGATCGAGTCGTTGCCGTCACCGCTCACGATGATATTGTCATTGCCTCCGACGATGATCAGATCGTCGCCGCCGCCTGCCGCAATCGTCGCGTCCGCGCCGTCGCTGTAGATCGTATCGTTGCCGTCCGTGCCGTCCTCGACATCGGCATTGAATGCGAGATCACCGAGCGCATGGAGTTGCGGAAGATTTGCTGTCAACTCGTCTGCATTGATCAGCGCGTTTGCACTTTGATTGCTGATGAAATCATTGCCCTTGCCCGCATTAACCGTGACGCCGTCGCCGGTTGCAGTGATCGTGTCGTCGTAATCGGTGCCGGTGACATTCCAATAACTGTCGACAGTAATCTCTTGCGCACCGAGCTCGCCATCCGCGATATAAATGCCGCCGTCGATCGTACCGACAATGAAATCGTCGTTTTCAATCGCGTCCGCACCTCGGAACATTGCATTTCGCTCGATCGACTTGCCGGGCAATACGCAGAATCCATCGGCATTTCGAGCCATGCTCGACAGGTCGATGCCGAACGGATTGGCAAGCAACTGCTTAAGGTACATATTTCTGCCGTTGTTGTTGATGATGTAATCGTCATAGAGCGTGCCGAGATTTCTGAACGTGATCGAGATGTCGTCGTTCGCGAGAGTGACTCGATTGCTTCGACTCGTTATCGTCATAGAGCGCGGACGTACGGTCGAAGTGAACATCATCGTATCGGAATCGAGCGCGAGATCGGTAAGAGTGAGGCGACTGACGTTGCCTGCGATTGCAATCGTGTCACTGCCTTCGCCGCCGACTACGGTCGCGTCGTTGCCGGTTATGCTGATCAGATCGTCGTTTGCGGTTGCGATCGCATTCCAAGCATCATTGACGATGATCGCCTGCCGAGCGAGTTGATTCCGCGCGGAGTAGTGATGATCGGAAGTAACAGAGCCGACGACGATATCGGTGGCGAGAGTCGATGTTTTGAAGCTCGCGGGGTAGAATGTATCGGAATCGGTGATCTCGGAGCCGTCGACGACGAAGACTCCGGTCGGTGATGCGGTTGAGAGATCGACGATCGCGTTCGGATTTTCGATCACAGTTGAGATCAATTCGGCGATCGTTTTTTGAGTGCCGCCGTTGTCGACGGTCTGTGCGGAAATTTCATCGAGAGATTTGTTCTCGAAGATCAACGTGATTTGATCTGAAGCGAGAGTCGTGCCGGAAGCATTTTCGCGCGGCGTCAATGACATATCCGGTATTGTCCGTCGGAATGAAACTGCATCGAGTGAGGTATCAAGATCGGCAAAAGTGATCGTCGAGACATCCGAAGCGACGATGAGCGAGTCGTTGCCGTCGCCGCTCGCAATGCTTGCATTGTTGCCTGCCGCGTAAAGGTTGTCGTCCTTCGAGGAGGCGACAACATTCCACGCGCCGTTGACGGTGATGTTCTGGCGGAAAATTCCCTCGACCGCACTGTAATTGTCGTTCGAAACTCTGCCGACGAGCGTATCGCCGGAAGTTGCCGCGCTTTTGAACTGCGCATTTGAATCGAAAATTACTTCGCCGCCGACGAATGCATTGCCGGTGACGACGAACACTCCCGTACTGCTGTCGGCGAGATTGAGATCGACATTGACTTCCACGCCGTTGACGATGTCGACATACAGTCCGGACGCTCCGACGAGAGTGATGTGTCCTTCGTTGGTGCCGCGCCCGACGGTTATGATCAGATCGGTGCCGTTATCGACAATGGAATGCCCATACTCGGAATTGATCTGAATCGTGTCGTTATCGGCGAAGTTGTAGACAAGATCATCACCGTCGCCTTCATTGTAGAAGAACACATTTCTGCCACTGCTGCCGTAGAGAGTATCGTTGCCGGTGCCGCCCTGCAGAGTGTTCGTATCCCAATCGCCCCACACGCTGACGATATCATTTCCGGCTCCGCCGTTGAGAGACGTCTCATGATCGTTGACGATGAGAGTATCATTGCCCGCGCCGCCGAACACTGTTACGTTTTGGAAGTCGTCACCATAAATATCGGTAAAAACGTAATCGTCGCCGTCGCCCGCGTCAATCGTCGAAAAACGCGCGTTGTTGAGAATGCTGTCATTGCCCGCGCCGCCGATTATATAGGAATATTTGCCGTCATTGTAATTATAAACAGTATCGTTCCCTGCGGCGGCGTCGATCGTGACGTACGGTTGATAGTTGCCGACAGAGTCATCGTCGTTGGTGGCGGTGACATTCCATTTGTCGTTTATGATAATTCTCTGCCGACTGCCGTCATTCCGCGCGGAGTATACATGATCGGCGGTGACGGAGCCGACGACGATATCGTTTGCGGAAGCCGCGCTCTTGAGGCTCGCATCATAGAAGACTTCGGCGTCGTTGGCTTGGCGTTTATCGACGACGACAACTCCGGTTGAAGAGTCACTCGACAAATCGACGAACGCACTCGGATTGTCGAGCGGCGGCAGAACGATCAAATCTTCGACGGAATTCGTATTGCCGTTGTTGTCGACAGAGTAGCTCAACAGGTTTGCAACAGAAGTATTTTTGAAAATCACATCGATTTGATCGCTGTCGAGAGTTACGTTGCCGTTCGCCGCGAGCGTATCCATCGAGTGTTCGGCGATCGAACGATCAAAGTGAATTGTATCGAGCGAAGTGTTGAGATCAGCGATGGCGACAGTTGAAACATTTTCGGCGATGAAGATCGAGTCGTTGCCGTTACCGCCGGTGACGGTAGCATTATTGCCGGTGATGCTGATCACGTCGTCTTTTGCGGTTGCAATGGCATTCCAATTGTCGTTGACGATGATCCCCTGCCGTCCGCCTTCGGTTCGCGCGGAGTAGTGATGATCGGAAGTGACGGAGCCGACGACGATATCGGTGGCGAGCGTCTCGGTTTTGAATGTTGCAGAATAGAAAGTATCGGAATCGTTGGCGGAAATGCCGTCGACGACGAAGACGCCGGTATCGGACGCGGTCGAAAGATCGACGATCGCGTTCGGATTTTCAAGCGGTCTGAAGATCAGTTCGGCAATTGTATTGACGGTGTCGCCGTTGCCGACGGTTTGCTTAGAAACTTCGGAGAGAGATTTATTCTCGAAGATCAGAGTGATTCGCTCGGAAGTAAGAGTCGTGCCGTTGCTGTCGGCGAGCGAGATGAGTGAGTTTTTGTCGATTGCCTGTTCAAAAGTGATGTCGTCGACAGTGGCGAGATCGGCAAAAGTGATTGTCGATACATCGTTACCGATCATGATCGTATCGATGCCGTCGCCGGAGTTGAGAGTAGAATTGTCGCCGGTGACGCTGATGAAGTCATTACCAATGCCTGCATTGATCGACAAATTGTCGCCTTCGCCGACGAGAGAGTCATTGCCGGTGCCGCCGTTCAAAACGACATTGTCACTGATGCTGTAGATTGTATCATTGCCTTTGCCGCCGCTCAGTGTACTATTCGAGCCTTCATTGAAGATAATGTCGTTGCCGTCGCCTGCACGGACGCTTGCATTGTCGCCGATAATATGAATCGAGTCTTCCTCGGCGGAGGCGATCACCTTCCAATTGCCGTCGACAGTGATCTGTTGCTTGCCGGTGCCGCTCGACGCTTCATATCTGTGATCGGCGGTGACGGAGCCGACTTCAACGTCATTAATTCCGATTGAATTGCTGAATGTTGCGGAGTAAAATGTATCGCTGTCATCAATTGAATTGACATCGACGACAAAAACTCCGATCGAAGATGTCGCATCGGACAAGTTGATCGAGGCATTGACATTCTCGACGGTTATCGGCTCGACGACATCTTTCAGCGTCACGGTGCCGATATTTGTTCCGATAGCGGTAATGACAA
>CALGGX010000526.1 GCA_937916025.1 uncultured Selenomonadales bacterium | reverse complement strand
ACGTGTGCTCTTCCGATCTGCAAGACGATGGTTGCCGCTCGGTATAACTCAATTCCAGCCGGCGGAGTTTGCAAAGCTCGTCTCGATCATGCTGATGTCGGCATATCTGTCGGTGCAGGTAAGATACAGCCGCGAGATCGAACTGTTCACGCCGCAACTCGGCATAATCGGAGTGATGTTCATATTGACGGAGCGCGAACCCGATCTCGGTACGGGAGCGATCATCGCGGGAGTGCCGCTGTTGATGATGATCGTCGTCGGCTTGGTGCGTTGGCGATTAATGCTGATAGTCGGGAGCATAGTGAGCTTGGCAGTCGGCGCGATATTGCTTGAGCCGTACCGCCTCGAACGACTGAAGATCATGCTCGATCCATGGTCGGATGCGCAAAATTACGGCTATCAAATCGTGCAATCGCTGTCGGCGATCGGCTCGGGCGAATTGACGGGCATGGGGCTCGGTGTCGGCGTCAGCAAATATGATTATCTGCCCGAGGCGCATACGGATTTTGCGTTTGCGATCTTCTGTCAGGAAAACGGATTCCTCGGCGCGATTTTTGTGTTCATGCTGTTCGCGGCAATGGCGGTTTACAGCGCGCGTATCGCAAACAAGGCCGTCGATACGTACGGGCAGATATTGGCAATGGGGATCATGATCTTGGTCGTGGGGCAGGCGATTGCGAATTTGCTGATGGTCGGCGGAATGTTGCCGGTGATCGGAGTGCCGTTGCCGTTCATCAGTTACGGCGGTACATCATTGATCGTGACGATGGCAGCGGTCGGGATATTGGCAAATGTCGGGCGGCAGGGCGAGAAGGAACAGCAACGAAAATTGCGCGCGTCCGAAAACAACGAATAAAAAAAAATCGCGCGTCGAAAATTGTTGCGCGGAAGGAGGCAATCATTTCTTTTTGCGTTTTTTCTTCGATTTAGCCGATTTCGGAGACTTCATTGCGTTGGCGATTTTGGATTTCGCCTTCTTCTCCATCTCTTTCTGTTTGTCGGTCGATTTTTTGTCACGTTCGTGTTGCGCATAATCAACGCCGAGACTCTGCAATTTATGTTTGACGGTCATCATCGGATGAGACAACAACATTTTTTTCTGCGACGAGTTCATTACTTCGAGGAAATTCTTCGTCGCGTTTTCGCCGAAACATGGCGTCTCGCATCGATCGCAAATCGGCTTCGAGATTCCGTACGGGCATTTCGCAATTTTTGTAAACACGGTCGTAAGCAAAGCCGTGCACTTCGGACAGAGTTTATCACCGTCCGTGTTGTGGTGCGCACGGCAGTAAACGCCGAACGTCTTTCGGATATTTTCTTTCTCTTTCGGCACGTTGTTGACTTGCTCGGGCGGCTTGCGCTTCGGCAGCAGGCTTTTTAATTTATCCAGAATTCCCATGTCATTCTCCTTAAAACAATTTCATTCGGCACTTTGATTATAAATGAAACAGCGAGGAACGGCAATGAAAAAATTAAAATTATCGGCGTGTTGGATCGCTCGCAATGAAGAAGTCGAGCTCGGGCGTTCAATCGAGAGTGTCAAAAATGCCGTCGATGAATTGATTGTCGTCGATACCGGCTCGACGGACGGCACAATCGAACTCGCGCGGAGCTTCGGTGCGAAGGTCTTCAAACAACCATGGGCGGACGACTTTTCTGCGCCTCGAAACTTCGCAATCGAAAATGCAACCGGCGATTGGATCGTCTTTCTTGACGCGGACGAGTACTTTGAATATCCGAAAAAAGTTCGCAAAACAATCGAGAAGCTCGCGGTCAAAGATGCAATTCTGATTCCGCGCATCAACATCGATGCCGAGAACGGCAATCGCGAACTCGGACGTGATTGGAATGCACGGATTTTTCGCCGCGCGTTCAATCTCCGATATCGCGGCTTGATACATGAAACTATCGCAAATACGCTTGGCGAATTGAAATTCGTCTTCGCCGACGAGCAACTGTTGATATATCATACCGGCTACGGCTCCGCGCGGATCGAATCGAAACTCCGGCGCAATCTCGCAATGATCGAATTGGAAATTGCTCGAGACGGACATCAAACGCGACATGACATTGCCCTCGTCGATTGTTTTTTCGGATTGAAAGAATACGACAAAGCAATCAAACACGCGCGGCAAGCATTGTCATCACAAACAACAACCGTCACCGGTCGCGGCAATTTGTATCACAGATTGCTCGACGCAATGCGCGCGTTGAATTATCCGGATGAAGAGCAGTTGACGGTTGTCAACGAAGCGATCGAAAAACTGCCGCGATTGCCGGAATTTTATGCGGAACGCGGAATGATTTTGAGCGGACTCGGACGGTTCGATGAAGCGTACCTTGACCTTCATAAATCGCTCGAAGTGTGGAAACAAATGTCTTCGTCGGTGCATGAAGATTCGTATTTCGCCGGAGCAATCGGAAAGGTGTATTCGCGATTGGCAGAATTCGAGTTGCTTGTCGGAAATATTGCCGAAGCTCGGAAGAACTTGCAAAAAGCAATCGAACACGAGCCCGGCAATCGGAATTATCGACGGCGATTAAAACAATTAAAGGAGTGATACGATTGAAAAAATCCAAATTGAAACGCCCCGTCAAATCGAAAGAACAATTATTGGCGGAGATGGCAGTAAAACGCAACGGCTATTTGAAAGTCAGTGCTTGTTGGATTGTCAAAAATGACGCCAAGCGACTGGGAACATCAATCGGGAGCGTCAAACAATTTGTCGATGAGTTGATCGTCGTCGACACCGGCTCGACAGACAACACGATTGAAACTGCGCGTAATCTCGGCGCAAAAATTTTTCAACAGCCGTGGGCGGATGATTTTTCCGCGCCTCGGAATTTGGCGATCGAAAATGCAACCGGCGATTGGATACTCTTCCTCGATTCCGATGAATTTATCCCCGCAGAACTTGCATTCAATCTCCGTCCGGCAATCAACATAGCCGTTCAGCAGAAAAAACATGCCATGCTGATCAATCTTGTCAACGTTGATACGGACAAACACAACGACATAATCGATTCGACGTATCTCTGTCGGATATTCAAAAAGCTCGAAGGAATTCATTACGTCGGGCGCATTCATGAAGAATTGCAAACCGCCGAAGGTAAAACTCCGGAGAAAACGATCATCGTGCCCAAAAACGTCCTGTCAATTTGTCATACCGGTTACTCTTCTTCCGTCAATAGGGAAAAAGCCGCGCGGAATCTGAAGATGTTGCTTGCCGAGCTCGAAAATACCGCTCATCCCGAGCGCATTTACGGATATATCGCGCAGTGCTATAATGGTATCGAGGATTTCGTCAATGCGGAAAAATATGCGCGGTTGGCAATCGAAAAAGGTTCTCGAAATTCGACATTTGCAGGTTCGCCGTACCGAATTCTGATGAAAATCCTTTCGGAAGAAGATACGAAGCGAATTGATGAAAGACTTGAAGTGACAAAACGTGCGGTTGAAGATTTTCCGAATATGCCGGAATTCCACGCGGAGTTTGCCGAATGTTTGGCGGCAAAAGGAGAATATTCAAAAGCGGTTTCGGAAATGGATAAGGCATTGAAAAACTTCGCATCGTATCGCGGTCTCGAACCGACACTGTTTGATCAGACGATGGCAAACTTTGCCGCCGGACGAATTCGGCAATGGAAAAAACTTATCGGAGGTAATGCTTAATGCGAAAGATCAAAGTCAACAAAAAAGATCTCGATCGCAAAAACAAAAATGTCGCGAAGGTGCTCGATGAATTGATCGAAGCGCATCTTCGCTATCATGATCGCGATAAATCAATTGCAACGGCAAAAAAATTGCTTGCACTCAAACCGAATGATCCGTATCCGCTCGAGAAACTCACGTCAATTTGCATCGATCTCAATGAAATCGACACGGCAGACGAAGGTTGCACTTACATGGAACAGCATTTCGAGCCGAGCGGCTATCGGGTTTTTTTGCGCTCGCGCGTATGCGATCTGAAAACCGATTACGGCGGGTGCATCAAATACTCCGAAGAGGCGTTGAAAATTCCCGGCAATGATCTGTTGACGACGATGATGATCCACAACATTCTCGGGCATGCATATCGATATGTCGGTGATGCTCCGATGAGCCTCTATCATTACGAAAAGAGCGCGTTCAAAGACATCAGACCCGCGAAAGGCAGCGACAGATACGGATACCTCTTCGGCATCAAATGCGATGATTACAGCAATTATCTCTTCAGTCTGCATAATGTCAACGTCACGCGCGAGGAGATTTTCAAGGGCGTCAAAAACTACAACAACATTTTTGAAGATATCAAGCCGTTCGAGCATGATTTTCAAACGCATCCCCGGCATAAAAAAATTCGCGTCGGATATATTTCGCCGGACATTCGTCGGCATGTCGTTGCCTTCTTCAGCTATGCGTTTTACAAGTCTTACGACAAGAGTCGCTTTGAAGTGTATTGCTATCCGAAATGCCCCGAAGACGGAGTAAGCAAGGAATTTCATGAAGGAGTCGACGGTTGGCAAAACATCTTGTATGATACGCCGGAAGAAGCGGCGCGCAAGATCAGAGCGGACGAGATCGATATCCTTGTCGATTTGAGCGGACATACGGCGAACAACTGTTTGCGAGTGATGGCGTATAAACCCGCGCCGGTTCAGATCAGTGCGATCGGATGGTTCAATTCGACGGGTTTGAAGACGATCGACTACTTCCTCGCCGACAAA
>CALGGX010000525.1 GCA_937916025.1 uncultured Selenomonadales bacterium | reverse complement strand
GACCTTCTCGCTCCGAGCATCGACTTCGACGCGCAAGCCCGCCGCTTCCATCTCCGCGCGGAGTTTGTATGCGAACTCGGCGTGATCGTCATTGACCGGCAACAGCCTGATCTGCACCGGCGCAAGCCACAGCGGAAATGCTCCCGCGTAATGCTCGATCAAAATGCCGATAAACCGCTCGATCGAACCGTAGACGACGCGATGAACCATTACCGGACGTTTTTTTGAACCGTCGGACGCGGTGTACTCGAGATCGAATTTTTCCGGCATCTGCATGTCGAGTTGGATCGTGCCGCATTGCCACGTCCGACCGATCGCATCGACGAGATGAAAATCGATTTTCGGACCGTAAAATGCGCCGTCGCCTTCATTGATCACATAATTCAAACCGCGATGCTCGAGTGCTTTCTGCAATGCCGAAGTCGCTCGCTCCCAATCCTCGTCGGAGCCCATTGAATTTTCCGGGCGCGTCGACAGTTCTGCTTTGTAAGACAAGCCGAAGGTTTTATAGACTTCGTCGAAGAGATCAATCGTGCGCTGAATTTCGTCTTCAATCTGCTCGGGCGTCATGAAGATATGCGCATCGTCTTGCGTAAACGCTCGGACGCGGAATAAGCCATGCAACACGCCGGATTTTTCATGTCTATGAACGAGACCGAGTTCGGCAAGTCGGAGCGGCAGATCACGATACGAGTGCGATTGCGTTTTGTAAACAAGCATTCCGCCCGGGCAATTCATCGGCTTGACGGCGTAATCCGCCTCGTCGATTTGCGTGAAATACATGTTTTCTTTGTAATGATCCCAATGCCCGCTAGTCTCCCAGAGCTTCCGATTGAGAATGATCGGCGTTTTGATTTCCAAATATCCGTATCGCGCATGCACTTCATGCCAGTACTCGAGAAGTTTGTTGCGGATAAGCATGCCGTTCGGATGAAAGAACGGAAAACCCGGACCTTCTTCATGCAGACTGAACAGATCCAATTCGCGTCCGAGACGACGATGATCTCGCTTCTCCGCTTCTTCGAGCATCTTCAGATACGCGTTGAGTTCGTCCTTTGTCGGGAATGCCGTGCCGTAAATGCGTTGCAACATTTTGTTGTGCTCGTCGCCGCGCCAATACGCTCCCGCGATCGACAGCAACTTGAATGCCTTGACTTTGCCCGTCGACTCGACATGAGGTCCCGCGCAAAGATCGACGAATTCGCCCTGCCGATATATTGATATCTCCGAATCCTCGGGAAGATTTTCGATCAACTCGATCTTGTACGGCTCGTCCGCGAACAATTTCAACGCGTCCGCGCGGCTGATAATCTCTCGAACGAGCGGAAGGTTTTCCTTGACGATTTTCTTCATTTCCTTCTCGATCGCCGACAAATCCTCTTCACTCAATCGATGCTCGAGATCGAGATCGTAATAAAATCCGTTGTCGATTGCCGGGCCGATCGCGAGTTTCACGTCGCCGAACAATCGCTTGACTGCTTGCGCCATTACGTGCGCCGCCGTGTGTCGTAATGCCTTCAATCGTTTTCACCTCTTCGCGAATTTAGTCAATCATCTTGATTTTATCGTCGAATTGTGGTAATTTCTTAAACAAAGGAGAGTGATTGCCGTGAAACTTCAAGCTGCAGTAATTTTGGAGCAGG
The DNA here is from genome assembly GCA_937916025.1 of uncultured Selenomonadales bacterium. The sequence continues at coordinate 2,937 of CALGGX010000525.1, read as the reverse complement.
GCGTGACGTTTGCGGTCGTCGCCGTCAATCAATCGGTCACGCGTTACACTTCGAGAGCGATTCGTGCACGCTACGAGTTGTCGGCACTTTTTCCAAGCATGCCGATCATTCTGATGTCTCTGGACAATTCCGGCGTGCCGCATTTTTACGGCAGAAAAGACATCGTCGATTTTCTCAAATCAATTCGATTGAGTCAAATCCCGTGGCGCGAGTACTATCTCTATTGAGCCGAACGGAAGGAGCGATTTGAATGTATAGAAAAGCGTTGGTTGTTATCGACGTACAGGTTGATTTTGTGAGCGGCGTGCTCGGCACGAAAGAAGCGCAAGAGATGATCCCGCGCTTGGTCGAAAAGCTCGAGGCATGTCGAGACGACGTGATCTTTACGCAAGACACTCACAAGGAGAATTATCTCGAAACGCATGAAGGAAAAGGGCTCGCCGTTCCGCATTGCATCAAAGGCACGGACGGTTGGGAGATCGTTCCGGAAATTCAGCCGTTTACTCAATACGCGAAGGCTGTCATTGAAAAAAAAGCATTCGGCTCGACGCGGTTGCCTTCGCTGTTGAAGCCGTATGAAGAGATCGAATTTTGCGGACTCTGCACCGACATTTGCGTGATCTCGAATGCGTTGCTGATCCAAGCATTTTATCCGGAGACGCTGATCTCAATCGACAGCAAATGTTGTGCGGGCTCGACGCCGGAAGCTCACGAAGCCGCGCTCAAGATCATGAAGAATTGTCTCTGCAAAATTTACGAATAAAAAAAATCGGCGACCGTCATCGCCGTCAATCGATTGAAATCCATGCTTCGGAACCGGAAATCCGGCATGGATTTTTTTAATTGCCGATCGTTTCTTCATCCGAATCTTCATTTACATCTTCTTCGACGTCGATACCTTTCGTCAGGTGCGCGTGTCCTTTCAGCCAAAAATGTCGAAGTCCGTCCGTCGATTCCGCGCGATCGCCCGTCGCCTTCATGTCGTCTTTGCTGATCTTGACGTCTTCGGTCGCCACGAGCATCTGATCGGCATTGATCCAATCGAGCTTGCCGCTCAACAGTCGCGCGCCTTCACTTGTCTCGACAGAAATATTTCCTTCGACGTGAATGTCTTTCGTCTCGTATTCGTAAACGCCCCGCTCCGCGCGGAACTCGATCGATCTGCCGTCCGCCTGATAGAAATGCCCGACCAATTTCTCGAGCGAAGCATCGCGAGTATTTGCGTCGACGACCATCCGAGCCGCCGTCAAATCCCATATCCGCACGCCGTTGACTTCTTCGCTGAGTTCATTGCCTTCATACTCCATTACCGTCGGCGGAGCGATTTTGTTGATTTGCGGCGGCTCCGTCGGAGTCGTTGCCACCACCCATACAACCAAGCCGACAAACGACAGCACGGCGAGTGTCAACAGGAATTTTTTGTTCGTAAGCATCCGTCATCTCCTCAACGATGATGTTTCAATTTCTGCATTTCCGGCGGCGTATTCCAACGCTTTTGAAACCACAGCCATTGCGTCGGATTTTCAAGGATCACGCGCTCGAGGATCTTCGTCATTTTGACCGTGAAATCAAACAGATCTTTATCGGCATCGCCGCTGTCGACGAAGTGCATGATCTCGCCGATCATGACTTTGTGTCGCCCGTTCGGTTGACGCAAGATGAATGCGGGCAAAACCGGAGCATGAAATCTTTTCGCGAAGACTGCCGGGCCGAGCGGAGTGCTTGCCGTCCGACCGAGAAATTCGATGAACGCGCCGCCGGGACCGCCGTCTTGATCCGCCAAAAAGCCGAGGATTTTGCCTTTCTTCAATGCGCGCCCCGCCGACAGCAATTCACTCGTTCCGCGCGTAAAAATCTCGACATGGATCGTCGCGCGGAGATCGTCGAGTGCTCGAGAATACTCCGCATTCGGCTGTTGCTTGGCGATTGCCGTCACCGGCATGCCGTTCAATGAAAATGCCGCCGAAAGCCACTCCCACGTTCCGACGTGTCCCGTCAGGACGACAACGCCATGTCCTTCGGCGAGAGCCTCGCGCATCCGCTCGAGATGATCGATCTCAATGTATTGCTGAAGGTTGCGTTCATTCAAATTCGGCATATAAAAAATGTCGAGGACGTTTCGCGCGAGATTGACGAATGACGCGCGGACGATTTTTTTTGCTTCGGATTCGGAAACGTGCAATGCCGGCATCATCTGTTCGATCGCGCGACGCCGTTGCTTTTTGATCAGCAGGTAATACAAATTGCCGAGAATTCTGCCGAGAAACAACAGCAAATCATACGGCAACAATCGGACGAAACGGCTGAACAGCATCAAAAAATTGTAAAGCATGATCTTACTTGCTGCTCCGTACGAGTTTTTTGATGACCTTCGCGCCCGTCGATCTAATTTTCCGAAGCGGCGCGACGCGCGTTTTGATTTTCGGCTTCATGTCTTTTTGCTGACCGAAGTCGCCGCGTTTGAGAAACGTCGATTTGATCTTATCCGGCTTGAAAAACTTCCGCAACTCTTTCGAGAGAAGTTCCGGTTCGGTATCTTCACTGCATGTAAAAATATCGACGGCGGCGTATTTCAATTCGCTGTAGACATGAACGGCAAGATGCCCCTCGGCAAAGGCACCGATGATCGAAATGTGTTTGTCGGCTACAACTGCCGATTGAAGGTTGGGAACATTCGTGATGACATTTCGGATCACGTCTTTGATTGCCTCGATGTCGTCAAGTTGCGAAGTACTGCAGTTATAAAAATCAATCGTCAATTGACGCGCCATAATTTCCATTGAGTTTCACCTTCCGGTCAAATTAATTGTCAGTCGGCATGAGAATGATGTGAACGGGCAGATACGATGCGGCGGGCGGCGAGTACTCGAATTGAACTTTGCCGTTGAAGGTGCCGAGGTAGACGCCCTGCGGCAGCTGGCCGAGCGAGAGGACGGC
>CALGGX010000524.1 GCA_937916025.1 uncultured Selenomonadales bacterium | reverse complement strand
CCGAAGTTCTTGGCGGCGGTGACGTTTGCCTTGTCGCCGGCGGCATTGGTATTCGAGCCGATGTAATTGTAGGAACCCGAGCCGGCGGCGGTGAGGATCGCACTGCTCGAGAGAGTGAGCGCGCCCGAGCCCGACACCGACAAGATTTTTGCCTTGGACTTTGCATTGACGGAGCCGTTGTCGATTTTTTGAGTGCCGGTGCCGCCCGTGAGTTTCGCGTCCGTGTCTTGATTGATCTTGTTGACGGCAACCGCAACCGCCGCATTGACGTAAGCTTGATTGGCAGCACTGACGACGCCGCCGATCGTGGTGATATCGGTTTTGGAATCGGCGTCGATATTGAGATCGCCCGCGCCGGTGATGGAGTTGTTCTCGGCAACGGCGTCGACGTCTTTATCGACAAGAGCGACAGCCGCGCCGCCCTGCGCACCGACGACAGACTTGCCCGCACTGACACCGATGCCCGCCGCAATCGTCTTGACATCAGACTCGTCGTCGGCAGTGATGTTGATCGCGCCGTCGTTTGCAATGTTAAGCGTGGAATTTTTGATCGTCGAAGTGAGTTTTTCCTTGTCGCTCGAGCCGCCGCCGATCTCGGTATAAGCAATGGACGCGCCGATATTAGCCGAAGTGCTGTCGGACATGCCGAGCGAAACGTCGATTGCGCCCGCCGCAGTCGCTTTATCACTCTTGTCGACGGTGCTGATCGAAAACGTCTTGAGATTGTCGACAGTAACGTTATCGGCAGTGGCAGTTGTGTCGTTATGCCCCATGTTGATGGCGACGTTGCCGTTATAGACGCCGCCCTTGGTAGAGATATTGATGCCCGCGCCGACCGCATAGAGATCGCAGTCGTTGGTGGCAGTGAGATCGGCTTTGCCGCCGGTGCGCTTGAATGTGGAATCGACGGCATTGATGGAAGCGGCGTTGTCGACGGAGTTAAGCGCGAGCGCAAGACCGATTGTCGAGGAGCCGCTGATGGCGACTTCGCCCGCGACGTTGATCACTTGCGCTTGGTTTTTGGAATCGACATCGAGATCGGCAACATCGAATGTGGTGTTTTTGAAATTGACTTGCGAATCGACTTCGAGATCGTCCCAGCCGACAGAGCCCGCGCCGCCGAGCGCGTCCGACGAACCGGCACAGCCCGCCGCCACATTGACGATCTGAGTGTTATCGGTGGCTTTGATGACGGCTTTATCGGCATTGAGAGTGCTGTCATTGACGGCAACGACGTTTTTGTTATCGGCGTCGATGATGGTAAGAGCGGCACCGGCATTGACGCCTTCCGCCTTGCTGATTGCAACCGATAACGCGCCGCCGACGAGGATTTTCTTATCTTTATCGGAGCGGAGAGCGTCCATTTTCTCGCCGCCGTAGGACGAGCCGTCGAGGTCGAAGCCCATTTCGGTAAGGCGCGTGCGCTGATCGTTATCGTTTTTGACTTCGTCGGAGACGAGATTGATGTTGCCCGATGTGAGAGTGGAGTTGCCGACAGAGATCGCGGTGTGATTGTCGTAGTTGCCGTAAGTAGCCGCACCCGCGAAGTTCTTGTCGGAAGCGTCGCTCGAAGCGTCGATCGCGGTCGCCACGCCTGCATTGATCTGAGTAGCCGCGTTTTGCGTCTGCAGGCTGATGGTGTCCGAAGAATTGATATCGCTGTCGAAAGATGCGGCGCGAATGTCGTTGTCGACGAACGAGAAGATGATCGATGCGCCGATGTTGGTCGAAGAATTCTTGCCGTCGTCTTTTTTGGAATTGTCGCCGCCATCGTCGGTATCGGAATCAGCGGGGGGAGCGGCATCTTTGTCTGCGGGGAGCTCGCCTGCGGGAGGCGCGGCATCTTCATCGATGGGAATATCGCCGCCGCCGGTATTGCCGCCACCGGAAGAATTGCCGTCCGCCTTGACGAACGACGCGGAAATGCCGCCCGCGATCTGCAGGTCGTTCATCTTGGAATCGAGCGTGACTTTCTTGAAATTGCTGACGTTGGCGTTATTGGTGAGGGCGTGAATGTCGTTATTGGTGAAATCGAAGGAGACGCTCGCGGCAACGTCTGTGGAGCTTGCATCGGAAACAGTGCCCTGCAAAGCAACGCCGACGGCGACATCGGTACCGCGCTTATCGGAGCTCAAGACGAGATCGTGGTCGCTGACGCCGGTAATGTCGACATTGGAGAGAATGGTGTTGACGGCGCGATTGGACTGAGTGAAAGCGGCCGCGCCGCCGAGCCCGACAGACGACGTTTTTGACGATGTGTTGCCTTTTTTGATCCAATTGATGGCTGCGCCGCCCGCGAAAGAGCCCTTGAAAATGCGATCGTTGGCGAGGATGCCCGCCTCGTTGTCGACGTTGATGTTGATGTTATCGAGAATGGCGGCAGTCCTGCCGTCGGAGGAGACATAGGAGAGTGAGCCCGCAATGGACGTTTTGCTTGCCGAGCTCGGAGATTTTGTCGGGAATGACGGATTGGCGTCGCCGTCTTTCTTACTCTCTTCCTCGGACTTGCCGGAGGCGTTGAGCCCCGCCTTCTTGGTGGCGTTGTAGATATTGCCGCTGTTGCCCTTGACGTACTCTGCGGCGGCGGGGAAGCCTTCGTCTTTTGCCTTCTCGCCGAGCTTGACGACTGTCTTGATATCATTAAGCGACGTGAGCGATGTGATGTTGTCGAAATACTGTTTGCCGGACGCGATCTTATTGAGGGGGTTCATGGCCCCGGCGACATTGGTAGATGCGGTACCTTCGAGCGCGATCGAGAGAACATCGCCGCCGGTTTCTGCATCGACCGCGAGGCTGTTGACATTGATGCTGCCGCGTTGATCGGTATCGCTCTTCGTGCCCAACACACTGTGATACTGAGAAAAATTGCGATCGAAGGTTCTGTAAGCCTGCCAGAGATCGTATCGTGCGGCGGCGGCTTGATCTTCTCTCCAACGCTTTTTGCGCTCGGCGATGATCGCCTGCTCGAGAGCGGCTTCTTTCGCCTCGGGCTTGATGGTCTCGTCGGCATCGATGGCGGCGGTCACTCGCGCGATATCTTCTTCGGTGAGCACATCGTCTTCGTAAGAAGTATCGGCGGCGGTATCGAGCACGGCAGCAATGGAGTTGACATCGAACTCGACGAGGTTCAAGCCGATGCCGATAGCCGATTGTGAGGTGTCTGAAGAAGTGGCGAGCGACAAATTCAAGCCGCCCGAGACTGCCGTGATATCGGAATTGTTGACGGTATTCAATGCAAACTTATCGGCTTTGATCTTTGCTTGATCGTCGACGACGGCGAGGGCGTTGGTGGTGCCGGTGACGAAGTTGATCATGCCGCTCATGGCGTTTGCGCCGATGGTCAAGCCCGCGCCGTAGACCACGCCGGTATCGACGGACGTATTATCGGCTTTGACGTTGAGGGTATTGTTGATGTCGAGGTCGACGTTTTTGCCGAGGAGAGTGCCCGCCTTGCCCATGACATTTCCGATCGAGAGCGAAACGCCCGCCGCCTTTTTTGTCGAGATGTTGGGCGAGAGGAACGCGCCGCCGGTGCCGGTCAATGAAAAGAGTTTGATCTCGTTATCGGAGGTGATATCGGCGTTATCGGCTTTGATATTGACGCCCTCGCCGAGGACGGTGCGCGCGTCGTTATCGAGATTGAAGAGATTGACGGAGCCGCCGACATTCATGCTCTTTGACGGCGTGACCGACAGCAAGTCCTGAAGCTCCGCGCGGGAGTAGAAATTGACGAGCACGGACGGATCGAAGTTTTGCGAAACGCCGCTGCCGTACTTTTCTTCGACGGAGGAGTGAATATCGCCGAGCGTGATGATATATTCGGCGGTGCGATCAATGCTGTCGAGCTTTTTGATCTTGCCGTCGATGTCGGAATCGGCTTTGAAAGAGGCGTCTTGCTTCTTCTTATTGGCGACGAAGTCTGCCCATGCGGCTTTGACGGTGGTTGTGGCGTTTTTGATGTTATCGCCGTCGATGACGAACTTGCTGTTGAGCGTGACGTCGTTGGCGTTGAAGGCGGCGTTCTTATTGACGATGAGATCGGCGGAGTTGGAGCCGTAGCCGAGATTGACGGCGGCACTGACGTTGTAATTTTTGGATGTGGACGCGTCCATATCGAAAGAGTTGACGGCGGAGGCGTTGAGTTTTGGGAGGTTGAGCTCGGAGTTGATGTCGATGTTGCCGGTCGAAGTGAGTTTTGCGTTCTCGGCGACGGTCACGCGCGAGACGTTGTAATCGACATCGACATTGAGCGCGCCGCCTATGCCGAACGTGGTCTCTTCATCGAGATTTTCCTTGACATCGTCGGGAGCGTTATCCTTGACGACTTCGAGCAGGTTATTGAGCAACTCGGAATCGCTCTCGTCGGTTTTCGTATCATTGGAGGATTGTTTTTCCTCGACGACGTTCTGAACGCGCTGGAAATTGGCGACGGAGTTATCGGTTTTGATGTCGACGTTGGCGGCATTGATATCGCCGTTGACGGCAATGATCGCATCGTTATGATTGAAAGACAGCGCGCCGGTAGTCGTCACTTTCGAGACGTCGGGGGCGGTCGCCTGCACTTCTTTATAAAAATCGGAGTTATTGACAGCCTGAACAGAGAGATCGCCGCCCGCGTCGATTTTCGAGAGATTGATCTCGGCGTTGTTGGTAAGCCAATAGAGACCGACACCGGCGTAAATATCGGCGACATTCTTTTCGGGATCGGCTTCGGCGGCGGTATTTGCATGGAAATCGGATTGAGCATCCGCCTTCAGATTGATATTGGCGTCGGACTTCAAGCCGCTCTTGAGATCGATCTTGGCATTGTTGAAGACGGTAAAGTCGTCGATGGCGAATGACGGATGAAGTTTCGCCTTTTCGTCGGGGACGTAAGTATTCGATTCCGATTGCGAATTGTACTTGACGGTCGAAGTCGATGTTGCAGAGAGATTGATATCGCCGCCCGCGCTGACATTGGCGTTTTTGCCGACATTGATATTCGCCTTCGTCGACTTATAGACGGCGGCGACGGCGGCATCTGTATTGAGGTACTTGCGCAGGAGCCCGTCGGCATTGGCGATCGACAGGATATTGACGAACTCGCCCTCGGCGAACTCGGTATTGGCGTTGGCGTTGACGGTAATGCCTTTCGATGCGGTGACGGTGCCGTTGAGATCGACGGTTGCGCCGGTGGTAGAGATGTGATCGAACAGGAAACGCCCCAACACGGACGAGTCTTTGACATCGACCTCGGAATCGTCGACGATGCTCTCTCGTTTGACGGAGATATTAATGCCGGTGTCGCCGCTATCGATGATGAGATCGTTGCCGTCGGCAGTCATGCGCAGGTTGGAGATGTTATTGACGGTGTTGCCGGCATTGACGAGCGCGGTGAAATCGATGTTGGAGTTTTGATTGAGAGTGCCGCCGACCTTGACTTCGGTGGCGTGGAGAGTGATGTTGTTGCGAGCATTGACGACGCCGTTGATGTCGATTGACTCTGAAGTACGTGCGAGTTTGCCGTCATTGATATCGTCGAGTCTCGCGGCGAGTCCTGCGGCGTCGAGGGCATTGAGTTTAAGGTAATCGCCGTAGCCGACGGAGTAGGCATTGACCGCGCCGGCATTGATGACGCCGCTTTTGCCGACGGCGAGCCCCTCGGGCGAGAGGAAGTAGAGATTGCCGTCGATTGCGCCGTTGCGTACGGCGTTGACGGTGCCGTTGATGTCGATGCGCTCATTGACGAAATTGACGAGATTATCGGCGTAAGTCGATTCGCCCTGCTTATTGAAAAAGAGATTGGCGATCTCGTTTTGCGAGAGGCTGAATTTATCGTAGCGCGAAACGGCGAGGTTATTGTCGAGTTCCTGCGCGTAGAGGTTATGAATTTGATCGGAGTTGATGAGAGAGTGGCCGTCTTTATCGGTGATGTCGGAGGCGTGAGAGATGGGCGAGAACAATCCGAACGCCGCAACCGCCGCGAGTACCTTAGCCGTGAGCGTGCGTTTAATCTTTTTGAGAATACGCATGAAGGAGGCTCCTTTCGATGATATTTGAATGATATACAGGCGCGACTTGGCGTTGCCGCGAATTGCCGCCGCGAATTGCCGATTGCATAGCCGCGAATTGCCGGGCGAATTGCCGATCGTTGCCGCCCGCATAGCCGAGCCCTGCCGCCGCGAACTGCCGATTGCATAGCCGAGCCCTGCCGCCGCGCATTGCCGGGCGTTGCCGATTGCATAGCCGAGCCCTGCCGCCGCGAATTGCCGATCGTTGCCGAGCATTGCCGGGCGAATTGCCGATTGCATAGCCGAGCCCTGCCGCCCGCCCGCCGCCGTTTTTATTTCAATCCCTTGTCGTTTCGAGCGAGTTTGTAATGTGAGCCGTTGATGTTGAAGTCGAAATCTGCCGCCGAGTTGAGTTTCAATCGACCGCCGTCGCTGAATTGCATTGTAACTTGCGCGTCGTCGGCATCGATGGCTCGGATATCGTCGAGAGAGATGCCGAGCAGGAAGACGAGATCGTCGTCGTTGGCGTTTGCAATGGTATCGCGGCCGCCGCCGAGCGAATATGCGAAGTAATTGGTACCGCCGCCGCCGAGCAACAGGTCATTGGCGTCCGAACCGCCGAGCGTCACATCGTCGAAGCAATCGGAAGCATCAATCGCGCGGATATTTGCATAATGAACTGTGGGATCGTCGAGCCAAACGACTCCTCCCTCCCCGACAGTGAGCGTGGCATTTTTCGAGCCGAAGTAGTCTGTAACGCCGTCGGCATACGACATTTCCGAACCCGCCTTGACGAGGCGATCGTCGATCCTGATTGCGGCGTCGACGGTTGCGAGATCGGCGAGGATCGCCTTGCCGCCGTCGACATTTACGATCAGATCGTCGTCTTTCGCCTTGACGGTGAACTCGCCGCCGACGATCAATCGATCGTTTTCGACATCGAAATTGACGATGGTATCACGCCCGCGACTGAGCACAATGACATCATTGCCGAGCCCTGCCGTGATCGACTCGTTATATCCGTTGCCTGTGAATGTGGAATTGCCGCCGCCGAGCGTGACGTTTCTGATGTGCTCGAAATTGGTTGTCGCGTCGATGTTGAGATCGTCGTCGACCGCGCTGAAATCGACGCCGCAATCGAGTTTTTCGCCGACGTATTGATCGACTGCATTCTCGACAATGTATGTTTCGCCGCCCTTGACATAAGCCGCGCGGAGAGTTTCATTGCCGAACTTCCAAGTAACTTCGGTCGAGCCGTTCACATCATCGAGCAACAGCGAATTGTCTCGATCGAAGAACTTCAAGCCGTTATCGGTGAATTTGAATTTCTTATCGGAGTACTCGTCTTGATACAGCGCATCGTCGTTGCCGAAGCCGAGAATCGTCTGCCTCCCTTCGCCGAATCGCACATTGGTCGCAACGCGACTTACATCGATCTGATCTCGCTTACCGCCGATGACGGTCGAATCGTCGACGGTGGAAACGAGCAACGCGCGATGCCGATTGCCTTCGCGATCGATCAAGGCGTCCGCGCCTGTCCAGATCGTCTTGAGCGAACTGCCGCTGCCGAACAGATTAGCTTCATTGCGGTCGAGCCCGCGCACGACATTATCCGCGCCGAGGCTGAGCGCGCCTTCGGCGAAATCGATTGCGCCGCTGTCGAAGAAGAAGCCGCTCCGCGTCGACGGATCGTAATCAATGACAGTCAAGCCCGCCTCGGGTTGCATGGTAGTATTCGCGCCCGGCGCAACCGCAATCGACGCACTCTCGGTATGAATGAAGGCGCGCGCATCGGTCGCGATCAAAGTGCCGAACTCGTCCGTTCCGAACCACCATTCGCCGCCGTCGACGGTCATGGTATCGCCGCTCAAAAGCTCGCTCTCGTGCAAAGTACCGCCCGCCTCGATGGTAACTCGCCCGCCGTTGAGGAAGTACTCGCCGCCGTGCTCGAACGTGATGCTCGCGCCGTGATCCGCGCCGAAGATGGAATTGCCGCTGATGGAAACGCCGTCATCATCACCCGCGATGGTGTAAACGAAACTGTCGAGCGTAAGCATACTGTTTGGCGCGATGACGGATGCGCCGTCGTCGTTGACGAAAATGCCGCAGAGTCCGCCGGAGCCGACGATGGTATGCCCCTTGGCAATCATGACGGAGTTGCCGCCCTTGAGGCTGTCGCCCGTCAAACTTACCGAGCCGTCGTCAGTGGTCAAGACGAGTGCATTGCCGACAACGTCAGAACCGTTGATGTTTTGGTCGATGATGATGAAATCGCCGTCCTTAAGTCCGATGATTTGATCGTTGCCGCCGCCGCCGTTGACGGTAGTTTTGCCCGCGCCGATTTCAAACGTCTCATCCTTGGCGGTGCCGACGATATTTGTCGAGCCGTCGCCGCCCTTGACGTAATTGATGCCGCCGAAGTAAGCCGAGCCGAGCGTGGAATCGAGTTGAATATCGATGGGCTCGTTGAAGCCGGTGAAGTCGATGCCCGCCGTCGTGTTAAAGCCGACGTAATTATCGGCGGTTCCGAGCGTGGCGTGATAAATCTCGCCGTCCTTGATAAAGACTTCGGTCTCGATATCGGCGTCGATGCCGTAACGGAATTGTAAGAGAGTGGTATCGGTGATGCCGAGCAAGAGCGCGCTTTCGACTTCGACGTCGGGGCTGATGACGGTATCGGTGCGCAAGAGCAAGCCTTCGTCGGTGAACTCGACCCACTTATCGCGTCGTGCGTCCTCGAAGATGAGAACATCGTCGTTATCGAAGCCGTCAACCGTGAAAATGCCGTCGACGATGATCACGTTATTGGAACTGCCTTGCGGAGTGCGCTCGGAATCGGCATTGAGCGAAACGAGCTCGTTGCCGCCGCCGCCGCGAATCGTCACGTTGGGACCGTCGACCGCGATCGTATCATTGCCTTTGCCGCCGTTGATCGACGAATTGTTTGAATAGCCCGCGCGGATATAATCATTGCCGTCGCCGCCGTCGAGCGTGGCGTGTCCTCCCATCCCCCAGCTCGCGCGCGTTCCGATGATGGAATCGTCGCCGTTGCCGCCGTCGACATTCATATAATGCCCGTCGGAGACATTGATCAGATCATTGCCTTCGCCGCCGAGGAGCGTCGTCCAATACGAATGCCGACTTCTGATGGAATCGTCGCCGTCGCCCGCATCGACGAAAACGTTATTGCCTGTCGATTGGAGAGTTTGATCGCCTTCGACAGTCCACGAGGTACCGCCGAGCGTGATCTGATCGTTGCCGTCGAGCGCGTTGATGTAATTCGCCGTGCCGACATTGACAATCGTATCGGCGTCGTTCGAGCCTTCGAGCGTCAAATCGCCGAGGTAGCCGTAAATGACGCCGGAGCCGTCGTTATTGTCGAGGAACTGGAAGAGATTTGCGCCGTACTCTTCATTGTAGTCGATGCCCGATCTGCCGTGCCCCGCGCCCTCGACCATGTAGAGTGTTTTGACTTGCGCGCCGCTCGCCGCATACAGCGATTCCGCATTGGACGGAGCGATCAATGTATCGGCGGTGCCGTGAATGAACATGCTCGGGACGGTGGCGTTGCCGATCGCATCACCGGGCGCGGCTTCGGAGATTGCATGCCCCGTAATAATTGAAGACATCACATCGACGGCGGACATAATTGATGCGGGGTAAGGAGTCAGGACGGGCACCAATTGCGAGAAGAGGTTATAAGCAGATGAATAGCCGCAATCCTCGACGACCGCCATGAGATTGGCGCAATCGTCTCTGGCGGCGGCGAGCATGACGGTCGCGGCCCCCATGGAAACGCCGTGCAGAGTGATCTTCGACGCCGGTTCTCGACGAGCGATCTCTTGCGTCCAGAGCGCGATATCGGCTGCTTCCGCCGCGCCCATTGTGAGCCACTCGCCCTCGGAATCGCCCGCCGCGCGTTGATCGACCGTGAGCACGTCATAGCCGACGGCGAGGTAATTGTCGACGAACTCGCGCATAGTGGTATGATTGCCGCCGTAGCCGTGCACGAGCACGACCCATTTGCCTGTTGCCTCCGCCGGTTGATAATGCACGGCATTCAACGCAAGCCCGTCGTTTGATTGGATCGTCCAAGTTTCACTGCCCGAACTCAAGGACGGTTGCCAATCGTAATCGTAATCGTTATGGAAGTACTCGGCGGCGAGAGCGGGAGCACTGAGCGAATCGACCTTATGCAGGATATAGTCGACGAGCCCCGCCGCAATGAGAGTATCGGCATCCGAATCGCCGTCGTCGATGACGTCCGCGCCGACAATGTTGATGTTGTCGAGAGAATTTGCATTAAACACAGTCATTAAACCTCCGTCAAGGCTGATTTGCACATTGTTGCCGCTTGCAACCGTCGAGAACGATGCGCCGCCTTCGATCGAAATTGTATCTGCCGCCGTCAAGCCGACAATGGAATCGACGCCGCCGTCCGCGCGGAAGATGATCGTATTCGAGCCGCCCGTGATCGAGATGAAATCATTGCCGCCGCCGCCGTCGATTGTGGCGTTGGTTTCGTTATCCGACCAAATCCAATCGTGGCCGTTGCCGCCGTCGACGTATGCAGAATTGCCGTCGTGAATCATAATGACATCGTCGCCGTCCGCGCCGAGCATCGAAACATTGCGCCCGCTCCAATCGAGCAGAACATCATCATCCGCGCCGCCGTCGATTGAAATATCGCTTCCGCCGCCGTTTTCGATGTAATCTTCGCCCGCGCCCGCGCTGATGTTGACATTGCCCGGCGCATCGACTTCGAGATTGTTGTAAACGGAATCGGCACCGTCGGAGCCTGTGATCTGAACATTCGCCCCGCCGTTTACGATCTTCGACGCGGCAGTTGCCTGCACGGTTGCATTGTCGACGATGTAATGAAGTTCGACGTCGGAGCCGAGGTTGCCGTCGACATAAACGCGCGCTTGATGCAAGCCGTCTTCGTCGTTGATGAAGATATCGGCATTGACGGAAGGCTGAGGCGTACGGGAATCGCTTACGGCGTTTTGATTGACGGTCGGCAAGACGCCGCTGTCGTCGAAAGCGAGCAGAATACTGCCGTCCTCATCCCAACTCGCGCCGGTGTTATGAGCGAGCAAACCTTTATCGGTAAACTCGAACGTGAGATTTGCGGCGTTGCCGTCGACCATGCTCAACACATCGGATTTAAGAGTATCGTCATCGTCGAAACCGGTCTCGAATCCCGTAACGGTGGCGGTGGTATCGGTATCGATCACGACGGTTTGACGCGAATGCCGATCGAAGAATTGAGAGCTTGTAATTTCGAGGGGATTGGCGGAATTGAAATTGATGGCAGAGGTGATGGAAGTATCGCCGTCCGCAAAGATGATCCCGTCATTGCCCTTGCCGCCGTAAACTGTATCGTCCTTGCCGACATGGAAATAATCATCGCCGTTGGTGCCGGTGAGGAATTGGGGCGAACTGCCGTCGAAGGAATTCATAATGATGTTGATATCGGCGTTGACGGTATCGATGACGTTCGGATCGGGAGCCCCGAGGAAGAAGGCGCGATTGACGGTTTGCTCGGCAGATTGAATAATGAGATTGAGATGCCCGTCGTCAAACTCGTCGATGAAGCGGTCGCGGTAATCGGTAACGACGTTATGAACCATGCGGCGCGCGGAGCGAGTGTTGAAGAGGTCTTGCAAGAGCGAATCGAGCCCGAGGTTTTCGATGACGGAGCCGTTGCCGCTGAAAATATTTGCTTCATCGGCGGCGAAAGTCTGAACGCCGAGGCGTGCGCTTGAATCCCAAAAAGCACTTGCGACGGTTGACAGCAAAGAAGTAAGAATGCCGAAGGCGGCACCGAAAGGATTATCGCCGTTTTCGAGGGCATTGGAGATTTGAGTTCTGATTGCGCCGACAACGTTATCGCTGAATGCTTCGGTCAAGTCGACATCGAAAAGCGCATTGAGATCGTTGACGAGAATGTTGAGCGCGTCATCGACGGTGGAATCGGAATCGAGTTGGGCGGTCAAGCGGTCGATGCGGGCGGCGAGATTTTCTCTGAAGGCTTTTCTGTCGACGGTGACGGTGCCGTTATCGAAGGAAACGTATTGATCGAGCAGAGCCTCAACGTGCGCGGTAAAGATGCCGCCGTAGTATTCTTGATAATCGACGGTAAGGAAATCGAGTTCGGCAAATTCTTCGGCGGTACCCGTCCAAACGACGCGCCCTGTATCGGCGCGAATGATCTCCGTACCGTCGTCGTTTACGACGTAAGTAATGGGGTTATTGCCGTCTGAATTGGCGAGCTGAACGGTATCGCCCGTGCTGACGCCGAAAATGCCGTTGACGATGCGATTGCCGCGATTTGCGCGTTCGAGTGCAACGAGGCTGATGGGCGATGATGCGCTGATGGAGACATCATTGACGACGGCGGCACCGGTGAAGTTGGCAAGTGTGGCATTGCCGCCGAGCAGGTAACGATCGGCATCTCCCGCTTCGACCGACTGATTTTGATTGACGGCGGTAACGCGCTGATCGTTGACGAGGAGATTGACGCTGACGGTGTCGTTGACGCCGTCGAGCAGGAGGAAGCCGTCGCCGTCCGTAAAATTCAAGCCGTCGTCGTCGAAGTCGATTTTGACTTGCAACTCGAAAAACGCGTTGGGATCGACATTGATCGCGTCGATATCGGTTTCAAAGCCGACAACGGTCGCCGCACTCAGCGTATCGAGCTCGAGCACCTGCCGCGAACCGTCGCCTGTAAAGGTAATGACATCCGACCCGCCGTTGCCGTTGACGGTGGCGGCGTTATCGACGTAAATGAAATCGCTTTGATACGAGCCCGTGATGGAATCGCCCGCCGTCTTCGAGAACATCCAAGTGTCGACGCCGGAATCGGAGGCATCGATGATATTGCCGACGGTATTGCCGAGGCTGTCCAAAGGCGTGAGGAAAACGCCGAGTTCGGCGGGTTCATCGCCGTCGAAAATGACGTTGACAACGCCGTCGCCGCCGCCGTCCGCGCGGATTTTATCGATGAGATATTGCCCGACAGCGTCGATATTGGCGGCGAGCACTTTACCGGTAAACTCGTTGTAGAACTGATCGGCGAGCAGAGGCTTGGCGAGTTCGAGCCAACGACTCAAGACGAAGTTGTTGTTTTCATCGACCACATCGACGAAGCCGCGCCCGAACTCCTGCAGACCGTATTCTTCCTGCAAGGGCACAAAAACCTTTGCGTAAATCCATTTATAGAGCCCGACGCCGCTTGAGTACTCGTCGAGATCGTCGAGCATGGCGTCAATCGCATTGGAGCCGTCCGCGATTGCGGTCGAAATGCGCGCCGTCAAATTGTCGATGACGTTTGCGCTCAAAATATAATCGAGCGCGACATTGATGCCGAGGATGTTGTCGAGGACGTAGCTCAAACGCTGAACTGCAACTTCCGCCGTCGCGTTCTCGAGCTCCTCGCGATAACCCTCGATGCCCGAGATCAGATCGGATTGAAGAGCCTCTGCATTGACGATGAGCTGATTGCCGTCGAAGGAGATGTACTTGGCGATGAAGTTTTGAACGCCCGCAGCAATTTGCCCGCCGTAATAATCGGCGAAAGTGATCGGACCGATATTCATCGACGCGAGAGTTGCGGCGTCGCCTTCATAAACGACGGAGCCGTCTTCATCGCGAATGATCTGCGTGCCGTCGTCCGAGACGCGATAGACTTTGGCAGTGGTGGGATCGCTCCACAGATCGCCGACCGAGACGGTATCGCCCGCCTGCAAGCCGTAAGCACCGGCCGCGAACCAATAAGCCGTACCGTCGGCGAATGTATAAGTGCCGCCGTTGACCGTGAGGTTGCCGCTCGTCGAGAAACGGCAATCGTCGATGTCGATCGTGCCGGTGACGTTGGTAAGCACCGCGCCCTCGGGCAGGAAATAATGCTCGGCATTGCCCGCCGCGAGCGTCTGACCTTGATTGATGGCGGTAACCTTGACGTCGTTGACGAGCAGATCGACTGAAACACTCGAATTGGGCGTGCGGCTGTTGCTGACGGCGTTAGGATTGACAGCCGGCAGGACGGCGTCGTCGTCTGTTGCAAGCAATATCGAGCCCGCGCCGCCGGTGACGAGGAAGGTGGTGTCTTGTGGAAAGCTCAAATCCTGATAGCCCATCACAGCCTCCAATAGCAGTATCCCGCTGCCTCATA
>CALGGX010000523.1 GCA_937916025.1 uncultured Selenomonadales bacterium | reverse complement strand
TAATCGCTTCTTTGATTTTTTCTTCCTTCTCATTTGCCGGTTGTTCATCATCGTCGAAGCGGGTCATTTCACGATTCAACTCAGAATACCGACTTCCTATTTCCTTTACCCCAACAACCCCTGCTGTTGGAATTGCGGTAGCCGCAACTGCTTTTTTGATTGCGGCTTTCCTTGCATGTGATTCTGTAGCTTTTTTCGCATCGGCATTAGCCTTTAAAAGCATCTCTCCAACCGCAGTATCTGCTGATTTCGTTTTCGTCACTGATTTCACTACATCTGACTTTATTGGAGTGGTTGTCGCCATATAACCGCGTGCTCCATTTTCTCCTGGGAGAAAGACTGTTTTTGGGATCGATGTTACTTTAGGAATGCTTGCTACAAGTCCAATGGCTAATGCAGCACATCCCCATTTTAGTTCTTGTACTACCAGGCCGTAAATCAATCCACATGTTGCGGATTTCATATCTTGAGGCTCTTCCACTACTTTCTTAAACGCCTTCATACATCTATCGTTCAAAGCATCGCACTCGTCTCTTGCTTCTGCAAAGTTACCAGCTTTTATCTGCTTTTTAATTAGCTTGATTGTCGCACGATAATCGGATTTAATTTTCTTAAATTCAACATTCGCCGTAGTAATGGTGTTGTAGCTTAAGTCATTAATAAACGCACGACCGCCGACTAATTCCAATTTCTGATTGACATTTTCCCATGATTTTTTGAGCTCTTCGTTCAATTTAATAGCATCCGCAATTTTCTTACCTCCGAGTGCCTCGACGACCGTCACTTGCTGATCTGCCGTGAGTTTATTCCATTCCGTGTTTTTCGCCTTCAACGCAGCGTCGATCTCTTGATGCTCCTTGTGATATCTCTCGACGTATTCTTTGACATTATCGCTCCATTGTTGCAGATATTTTTGATCCTGCTCGAGCCGCGTAATGTATTCGCGTTCCGCATCGTATTCAAGCATATCGAGCGGCAATTCATATGAATCATCTTGCTTACCGGTGCCTTTCAAGAAATTCTGCCGTTGTCCTTCGAGTTGCCGCGCACGTTGAATATCGGCAATCGTTCTTTCCAATTCTCGATATGCCGCTTGTGCTGATTTTTCGTATTGCGGGAACCTGTCGAAAGTGAGACTGCTTAAACCGCGCGCTTTAAATTGATCATTCTGCCCGCTCCAAAAATCCAGCATCTTACCCAAGTTCTCCTGATACGCAACCTGCATCGGCATAAATGCTTGCGCCGACATAATCTCTTGCGGCAATTCTTCTCCGTGATCGGAAAAGTGATAATGCGGTGCCGTCGATCTTTCGCTCGGATTTGCATATTCATCCAGCGGAACGAGATTATAAGCCCGCGCGCGCTCGGCGAGCCATGCGCGTCTCTGCTCGTCATACAAAGAATCCATTGCTATATCGACTGCCTGACCGTACTCATGCCAGCTGTTGGTTCCCTTGTGATAATCATCGTTGCCTGCCGTGACGAAGAATTTCTCGCCGAACGTCTCGTAATAATCGCGTGCAATAAGCGCGATTTTCTTTTTCATCAGCTCCGTCAAGCCTGCCGACGACTCACTTCCTTTATATTCGACGTAATCATCCATATTCAGCGATTGCGGTTGATACCCCGCGCTTCGACTTAAATACTCTCCGATCTTTGCAACATAATCTTGCGTCTCGCCGAAGTTGGGGATCACTCCGCCCTTGACATTTCCCGGACCGGCATTATACGCCGCCGCCGCCAATTGCCAACTTCCGAATCGCGCGATCTGCTCCTGCAGATATTTCATCCCGCCGTAGATGTTCTGCTCCCAATCGTAAGCATTGACTCCGAGATATTCTGCCGTCTCGGGCATAAGTTGAAAAATCCCGTGCGCTCCTACCTTCGACGTAACATCTTGCACTCCGTTACTTTCTGCCGCCGCCACCGCTAACGCGAGTTTTAACTCCTCGGGCGTATACTTCAATTCCTGCCCGGTGCTTATGATCTTATCGAACACCGCATCGGGCATTTGTTGACCGGTAATATCGGCAACCCATTTACGAACATCTTGCCTTGATTGCGGCATCGCGCCCATCCCGCCTGTCGGCTGATAAAACGTTGCCGTCTTCAACGAAGTCATTCTGTCGTCTATCGCGAACGTGTTTTTCTTTTTATTATAGTCGATCCCGCCGAACTTGTCATCGCCGTTCTCGAAATACTCCGCTTGATTCATGATCTTTCCTCGGATTGCGGCGGCTTCAACCGCCTCTTTTGCCAATCCGATCCGTTGTAACCAATCGTCGAGAAATTCTTCCGCACTGCCGTTGAATTCATTTGCGAGCAACACGAACGCGCGCGCCACATTCTCGGGATTTTCCATATCTCCGTCAGGTATCACCGACTGCAACTCCTCTTGCGTCACTCCCAACGGATTTATCGTATTTGCGTCTATATCCTTCCAATTCGAGCCGCCGCCGAGAATATAACCCGACGCCGCATGCAATACCGACGTTTTAAACCGACTGTCTTGCGCGGCTATCGCTCCCAGAAATCTCATCGCAACCGTGTTGTACTGCTCGACGACTTTGCTCGGCTTTTTGTTTTTACCGGACTTTTCATCGGAATCGCCCGCGACTATTGCGCCGGGATCGGTGTGCCCCGAATACACATCATCATCGAGCAGTGAATTTTTTAAACCGCTGAGTTGTGATTGTACTTGCGATCGTTCTTCTTCCGCTTTTTTTAATTCATCTTCGAGATCGCCCGTCGCCTGACGCTTGGCAAACCCCAGAATACTTTTACCCCATTCGCTGACGGCACCTTTCTTTTCAAGCGCGTCGCCGCCCAAGCCGTTATAGATGAATTGCCAAAACCTCGCCCATGCACTTTGCACATCATCGAGTCCTTTCAGCTGTTCGTCTTTCCAATTTCCGAACGCGGCTAAATCTGCTTTGTAAATATCGATCTGCTTGCTTGCCGCCGCTACGCGTTCCGTTAAATCCTCTTTTTGTTGTTGGCGGAGCTCGTCCGGCGATTTTTTCTTTGCGTCCGTTCCCTTCAAAAATGCATCTTTTTCTTTTTCAAACGCCGCGCGAATGTTATCCGAGTTTTTGATCCTTTCGACCGCGTTTCTGCCGTGATCTTCCGTTCCTTCATCAAACGCCTTGATCAAAGACTCCTCGGCATTTTTCGCGCCTTTATTTGCCTTCTCCCATTCTTCCGAGCCCTCGGTTGCCTTCTTCATCGCATCGACATCGCGAATGTAATATTCGATCGCTTTATCCATCAGCTCGACTTGCTTTTGACGCTGAGCTATGACTTGTGCGTTTTCGTCGATCTCTTTCGACGCGGTATCTGTTTTCTCCTTTGTCGCGTCCGTCAACCTGTCGATCTTCTCGGACGCGGATTCGGCTGTCGATGCGAATCCCGCCAACAACGGCACTCCGACCGTCAACAGCGCAAACAATATATTAAAACCTGCCGTTGCCACCGTACTTGCCGCCGCCAATGGCAACATCGCTCCCGTTGCCACTCTCGCCGCCACCGCTTCCGCTCCCAGTGCCGCCGTTTTCGCGCGGATCGACGTAAGAAAAATCCCGTTGATCCCGATCTCTTTCAACCGCGCGCCCATTATCTGAAACGACTGCGCCAGTGCTACCGATTGTGTTGCCAGCTGTTGTTGTTGCGCGACTGTAACGTTTCGCTCCGACATTGCCAATGCTTGGTTCAGCGTAATTGCCTGCCGACGCCGCCCGTTCATTAAATCATCGGGAATTCCTCTTATGCCGCGCTTGAAAATGCCGAGCAAACCGCCCGCATAGCCCGCTTCATTCAATGCCTTGCGAAAATCGACGACTTTTTTTCGACAACGTTCCGAACGCGCCGACTATCGAGATCAATTTTTGCAACCCGAAGATCACCAAAAACGTCTTGCCCGCCGCTTCAACCGCTCCGAAGTTTTCTCCGAGCTTTTTTACCGCCGCCGAGATCATATCGACGCCTTCTTTAATCAAATCCGCCGTGCCGCTCGACATGAATGCATATCCGAGCTCGCTTACGTTTGCTTCGAGCTGTTTCATCTTTGCGTTGAGCGTATTCATTTGCACTTCGAGCTGTTTATCCGCAAAGCCCGCCGAGTTGACTGCCTCCGCCCACATCCTCAGTATTTCTTCTTCGTCTTTCAAGATCGCATACAACTTCGAGTATTGATAACGACCGCCCGAGATTGCCAGCAACAATTTCTGGGCATTTTTATCTCCTTCTTGCAACGCGCGCGCGATCTCGAGAATGATCCCCTGCGCCGAGCGCATCCGTGTTATTCCCTTTTCGTCGACGAACGTTGTCGATATGCCGAAGTTTTCAAGCTGACCTTGCGCTTTATCTCCGTACAAGCCGACCCGTCAACGCTTTGATCGCATTGCCTATATCCGAGCCCGATTTTGCCGTGTTCCGAACGCCTGTTTCCAATAATGCCGTCAAAAATTCGAGTGAAATTCACGCCTGTTCTGCCGCTTTACCCGTTGCCTCTATGCCGCGCACCAAATCCTGTGCACTGATCTGACCGTAATGCGCCACCTTTGAAATGATATCGACCGCACGCCCCGCAAACAACGTAGCTTCCGCCGCCGGTTTCGCGCGCAAGCCGTAAGACGCCAACACTGCTTCGAGACCTTTGACCGATTCCGCCATCGAGAAATTATCTACCGTTGCCAACATTGCCGATTGCCGCACGAGCTCATTCGTCGTTCTCATTGCTTCCGCTTTGTTGATGCAGTTGACTGTTTCATCGCTGATTTTTCTTATTCCGAGTCCGTGCTCTTCGAGAACTTTGTTTGTTTCTTCAAGCGACTCTCGGATCGCGTCGACGCTGTTTGTCGGCTTGCCGTAGCCGCGCCCCCATAATTGCGCGCCTTCCGTTACTTCCTGTGCCGACCGCGCAAAATCCGCCGCTATTCCGATTAACCGCGCCGTTTTCTTCGATACTTCAATCGGCTTGCCTTCGACGATCGGCATTACCTGTTGCACGCCCGCCATCGCCTGTTCCAATTCGCGGTAACTCTGAATCAATGTTGACGGTATATTAAGAGAACCGTATACGAGATATTCACCAAAATGCCACGCCGCTCTTCTTTGAATTATTCCCGTCAACTGCTTGAATATACCTTCCGTCCTGCCGAGCATCCGATTAATTTGCTCGGTTTGCCGCGTCATTTCTTTTAAATCGTTCATTGCGGCGTTGAATCGGAGCGCATCGGCTATAGATTTTGTTTTCGCCAATTGCTCCGCCGCTTCCTCTGCGCGCTTGCGGACGAGATTATACTGATTGGCAAGATTATTCATCTTTGTTTCCGTCTGCGGCGTGCTTTTAATACGAACATTATCGAGGATCGAGCTCATATATTCCGAGACATTCTTACCTGTCAACCGATCCATCTCGACGCCGATCCGCCTGAGCGACTCCCGCAATCTTACAAACTCGCTCTCGGAAAACACCCTGCCGATCGAAAACCGTTCGTTGACTTTTGCTTGAATCTCGGCGACGCGTGCTGAAAGTCGCGCCAAACGCCGCATCAACGCAAGTCTTATTTCCAATTCTTTATTCAGAACACGCTCGCGCTCTGCTTCCGCTTTCTTTGCGCCAAGTTCTTTGACTTTGTCGATATATGCCTGCAAATCGGCAAGTTGCTTCTCATAATTCGACTTGATATTGCCGCCTTCGGGCATCCGCCCAGCCGCGTTGACGGCTTCCTTCATATGAGCTAAAGCCTTTTCCGCCTGCCCCGCATTGCGATACAAATTTGCAATCTCGGCATTGATCTTCGCGATCTCATTCAAATATTGCTGTTGCCGCGCGGTATCATTCGCTCCGAACGGACTTTTCTCATTCTCTTTTTTAAGCGTCTGAAGTTGCTGTTGGTAACTGTCGATGACCTTTTGAATATCGGCGACGTTTTTGACCGACGCCCGTACCGCGCTTTTAACAATGCTGTCGGCGGCAGACGCCGTTTTGCTCGCGGTTTTCGCTATGATATCCGCCGCGATTGATGCATTTTTCTGCGCCTCTTTGATGCCGTTGCCGAGCTCGCGAAATTCCTTTGCCAATTGCGAAAAATCCACGCGCGACAACTTCATCAAATTATCATGCAATGCCTCGACGTTTTTCAGCGCGTTTGATGCGTCGAATACAAGTTGTGTTCGTAATTCTTGCGATATCACTTTCCCTGTCTCCTTCAAAACTCGAAATTGCCCGATTGCACTCTCGATATCAGATCGTTTGCGCTCTTGTATTCTACGCTTTTTCCTTCGAGCATCTTCTTTTCTCTTTCGCCGTACTTGATCATTCCGTCCATCAAGTCTTCGAGCTCGACATACGACATTTCGCCGATATCTCTCACCGTCATCGATGTATTTCTGACTATCGACGCTATTAATTCATTCCAGTCCGCGCCTTTTTCTCGTCCGCTTTTTTTTTTGTAACCGGACAAGCCGTAAAACACATCCAATATCTCGCCTATCATTTCGACATCAAGGAACTCTTCGATCTGCTCCGCCGTGTATTTTTCGCCGAACGCCAGTATCAGCATTTCCATCATCGCATCATACGGCTCGTTGTCGAATACCTGTTCATCCGACGGAGTCGCGCCTTCTTCGAGAGCGCGCGTGAGTTTGTCGTTATCAACCGCCATGATATTTGCAATAACTGTCGACGCGCTGAATTTCGTCGTGAAATGACGTATCTTGTCTCTGTGTTTAATCTTTGCAGGAAATATCTCGCGTTCTTTTCCGTCCGTGCATTTTATGAAATGTGTCATCTTCTGCCTTCCTTTTTCAACCGAAGCCTTCCAATACAAAATCGTTGTTATCCTCTGCAGACGGCTCCGCGCCGCATTTTGCTTCTTCTATTCGCTCCAACGCGATATCGACATATTTCTTTTCCGTCTCGAAGCCGATGAAGTTCCGATTTGTATTAATGCACGCTACCGCCGTCGAGCCACTGCCCATGCAATTGTCGAGCACCAGCTCACCTTCATTTGTGTACGTCTTGATCAAATATTCCGGTAGCGCGATCGGTTTTTGCGTCGGATGTTTGCTGTATACCGATTTTTTCAACTTCATATTGTACCCGAAAAATTCTTTGTCGAATTTCATTACATCGCGCGGATATCTCTTGCCGTCGGAGCATTGGGATTCCGTTTTTTCATTCCATTTAACTTTACCGTAGCAATGTGCCGAGATCGGCTTGATTTTCGTCTTCTTGTACGGCTTCGAATACCAATATTGCGGATTGTACGTCGGCAGTTTCCGGTAGAATACAAGGATATTTTCATGGCAACGCAACGGCATTTTGTACGCATTCAAGAAGCCCACCGGCATCGGCTTCTCCCAGATCCATTCGTACCGATACAACTTCGGCTGTGACATGATAAGCTCCGCGCCGAACGGCATTTGACTGAACAATACTATCGCCGCATTTTCTTTGCATACCCGCAAATACTCGGTAAACACTTTATCAGTCGGCAGTTTCACATCCCAATCGTTATCCGTATTTCCGTACGGCGGATCGCATAACACCATGTCGACACTTCCGGCAGGGATTTTCTTCATTCCCAGCAAGCAATCTTCATAATATATTCTGTTCAGCATTCCGGCATATCGCTCCTTCTTACAATTCCCGCCTACCCGCCCTTTTCGATCCCTTATGCCGTCACACAATCCGCTCGATGTTTACCACTTGAAACTTTCCGTCAAACTCGTTGATCGTCACCGGCACGATGTGATGTTCCGGTTGCGCCAATACCAACGTCTGTTGCGCCACAAAGACATAATTGACGCCCTTGACTACCTGCGTGCCCACGTATACCAACGGCTTATAATTCGCGCCCACGCTCGGCATTACGGAAAATGCACTTGCCGCTCTCTGCGGCAGGTTTTTCAACCCCTCTTGATCGATAATTTCAATTCCGCCCAACATTTTTGTCATTTTTTCGTTACTCCTTTTCAATCATCATTGTTATCGCTGTCGGTAACATCCCTGACGCCGATCATCATGTATTTGCCGTCCGCGCGCTCGGGATCAACCACATCAAACGCCAGCTCCGGCGCGAATGCCGTCTTGTGCTGAAAATCAAACGTCATATGCCCGTCGCATCGCGCCTTGAAAATCGTCGTGTAAATTCGAATCACGCGTCCGTTCGTCTGCTCCATCGCCTTACTCTTATGATAAATCGTTACAAAGCCCGGAATTCCCGTCGTCAACAGACTTGTACTTACACCCGTGCTCGAATCTCCGCTGAATCGATACGAAAAATTATATTCCTTGCCCGCGCCGCCGGTAATTGTTACCGTCGCCAGCGCAGTATCTATCGGTTGAATAACTCGCCACTGTGGCAAGTTCATTCGACGCGTCAAACGCTCGGAACGAATCCCAATCGATTTTGTTTACGTATTGACTGAGCGTAAACACTCCGCCCGTCGCGCCCTTCTTCGTTTCGTCTTCAAAGAACATCGGCACGTTATCTGCTTTTACTCCCTGTGTCAAATTCATTATGTCGATATTCCAACTTGCATTTGTGAACGTCACCTTCGCGCCTTTTTCCGTGTTGAACGAATACAGGCTGAAGTTACTCTCGCCGCCTTAGATGTTTTCCATCGTCGACGTAAGCTCCAAATTCATATTCTGCAGATGGATCAAATTCAGCTTATTCTTCTTATCGAGAATATACGCCGTGCCTGAGCCTTCCACAAAGAAATTTTCCGTTTTGTTTATGTTATCCAATGCCAAAAAGCACCCCTCCTATGCAAACACCAGCGGGCGATATTTTTCCGTGTAACAATAAATCCCCTTTGTCAAGGACTCCGTGTTGTAAAACGATACCCGCAACAGTTTTCTCTTTTCAAAAATTCTCTTGACTATCGCTTGGATTTTTCGCAAATCCTCGCGGCTTTTTGTGTAATACTCTACAACCAAAAATCCGCGTACCACATAGATATTATCCGTCTCCGTTGCCGCGCTGAAATACATCGATATGAAATTGAGCTTATCGACCGTTATCAGTTTGACGGGCGTAACTTCTCGCCGTATCTTTTCATTGCGCGCCGTCGAGTTTTGCGGATTGCCCAACAATGCCGTCAATTCTTCATTCTGCCACAGCTTGTTGTACAGCACATCGATCAATTCCAAATCGCCGAACATTCGCGCATCACCTCCGCAATATTTTTATCTCTGTCGGTAATTTCGACATCGACTCGACAACAACATCGTTCATCGCCCTTTGTATCTCGTCGTTTACGCTCGCTATGATCCCGTCGTTGTTCTCGCCGAACAAGATTTTCCTTATTATATACTGCGGAGGCTTCGGAACGCGATATCGACCGCCTTTTTCTCCTTCTTCATGCTCTATGTCGACGCCCTCTTGCGTGCCTCTGCTTTTATGTTCATAATCATCGAGATCGCGCCAAGTTCCCTTCGGACGCCCGAGCATCGCCAAGCCTTTTTTCAACCGTTCCGGATTAAATATCGGCTTGCCGTCCGAGCCGACCACTCTGCCGCGTATATACTCTTCGAGGAACGGATTTTTCTCCGCGTCCGTTTCCATTTTTGAGCCCTTGCCGTACTCGAGTAACCATGCCTTTTGCCCCGTTGCCACGATTGCGGCTGTTACAATTGCTTCGGCATCTTCGAGCTTGAAATTAATCGCCGCCGCCGATTGATGTATCCGATAATCGACTTCGTATCTCGCCCATTGTTGCTTGACTTGAGCCACTGCCGCGCGACTGTATTCTTTCAAAATCCTTTTGATCGCGAGAAACAATTTTCGTCGAAAATTCGCCATTCTTAAAAGCCTCTGTCATCGATGGAAGTCTGTACTGTCAGCAATCCGTCAAACTTTGTGTTGTCTATTGCGTCGACCACGTACTTATCTCCGTTCAACACGATCCGATCGAGCAATTGCACATCGCATTTCTGCATTCTGAACTCTTTCGTCGTCGTCGGCAGATATCCGCCGTTCTCCGTCCGCAAGCTGTCATTGACTATCGTATGATTGACGCGCACGCACGCTATTCTTTTCAATTCTGTCGATACGAGATTATCGTTTTCGTCGTACACTTCCTGCGGACGATAAATATATGCATGCCCGTTGCACTGATACACCGTCGCCTGTATCGCGTCATCCGTTTTTCTCATCGCCACCACGAGGAAATACGCAGGCTTGTCATACAGCATCATCTCAAACAAATCGCCGTTCTCGAGCCGCGTATCTTCCTGCAACAACGCCGTATAGACAAAATTGCTTTTGAAATTCGATGCATTTGAATGCCCCTGCCGCGTCATCACTATGCTCTCATCACATTTCCCTTTTATTCGGATTTT
>CALGGX010000522.1 GCA_937916025.1 uncultured Selenomonadales bacterium | reverse complement strand
ATCAACCGATCGAGATCGTGTTCGTCAATCGGCAGGTTCGGCGCGTAAAAATACATATCGGGAGCCACATTCACGATTGCTTTTTCATTGTGCAAGATTTTTTTGATCTCGTCGGGCTGAATGTACCACAACGATTCTTTGATCGAGCGAATTGCGATCGGATCATTCGATCTTTTTAAGATCGACAGAACGTCCTCGATAAAATTGTCGGCGTCATAATCGTCGAGAATATCGAAATATTCCCTATTGGCATTATACTCGTCACTCGACAACAGCGATTGCTTGAATGTTTTTCGATCGTAAATCTTCAATTCGCCGGAGAGTCTCGCGCGATATCGTTCGTAGACGGATTCCAAACAAACCGCCGACGCGCCTTCGTCAAGCAGAGATTTTACGTCGTCGATGATCTCCGCAAACAGCTTGCTTTGGTATTTCGGAAATATCCGATCGCCGAGTTGCCTCCCGACATGCTTCAACACCTCATCGATCTGCTCGACATTGCAATCTTCACCATACTCCGCGCGGAAGTATTGTTTGAAACGCTTGCGATTTATGTAATCCGATCGATAGCCGTCGTCCGCGAAGTATTTCTGAAGAATGTCGGCATAACGCGCATCAGACATGTCAATCCGCTCCCCGAACGCTCTCCATCTCGAACGCTATCGCCGTCCGTGTCCAATTCCCGCGAATGCGATATTCTACCAGCCTGCCCTTGGCAAGCGGCGTTTCCTGCAACAGCACGAAGAATTGATTTTTCCCATGCTGCGTTACGCAATCGCTCCGCCGAAGCGTCTTGATCAGCCCCTCGCGAAATTCCTCGACCAACGCCTCGTCCTCCGTGTCGAGCGTCAATTGCATGAACTGTATCTCTCTCTGATAATTGTCGACAAGCCGCACCGCCAACCGCCAGATCGCTTTGAACTGCTCGAACTCGACAAAATACGCCCCCGGCACCCGGTTCCGCTCGCCGAGAATCATTCGCATACTCGAGATGTTCCGCGCGGATTCCGTTTCATCGACTGAATGATGCGCCTCGGAATAAAACGCGCAACCATGCTTGCCGTGCTGTTTGACGTTGTAGAGTGCTTTATCCGCCTTTTGACTCAGCTCCGAAAACTCCGTGCCCTCGTCCGGCGCAAACACACAGCCAACCGATGTCCCGAGCGGAATGTTCATATCCTCGCCCATCAATTTCTTCGCATCATTCATCAACGACTCGTTCATTTGCCCGACCTTGTTCGCGATCTCGTCCGTGTTGCGCATGCCGTTGCAGAACGCTATGAACTCGTCGCCGCCCATTCGCCCGATCACGTCGCTCTGCCGAATTACGCCACGCAATATATTCCCGAACGATACCAATATCTTATCGCCCATTGCATGCCCGTACAGATCGTTGACGAGCTTGAAACTGTCCAGATCGATCATCATCAACACGCCCGACTGCTCCTTGCATCGAAGTGTCAATTCGCGCGTCGCCGCCGCCTTGTTTAACAGCCCCGTCATCGGATCAAAATCCGCCGCCTGCTTCAGTCCATGTATCTTGTCGAGATTGTCGATGATGTTCCCGATACGCCGCAACAACACGTCTGCCTTCAGCGGCTTGCGAATGTAATCCGCCGCGCCGATCTCAAAGCCCCGACTCTCGCTCTCGTCACTCTCGTCCGCCGTCATGAACATGATCGGCACCGGCTCCGTCGTCAGTTCCTGCAATCGACGATGCAACTCGTAGCCGTCCATCTCCGGCATCAGCAAGTCCGACAATACCATGTCAGGTCGCTCCGCGCGGAATTGTTCGATCGCCTCCGCGCCGCTCGACGCCTGCACAGTTTCGTATTTCTTCGACAGAATTCGAGCCGCCATCTTCAGCATCATTTTCTCGTCGTCAACGATCAGTATCTTCTTCATCACCGCTAACCTCCAACCACTTCCTGATATCATCGCAGACGCGCGCGTAATTCTCGAGCAACGCCGCGTGATTTTGCTTGATCAGATCGATATCGCCGTCTTTCGCCGCAAACTCGAGCACTTTAGCCTGCTCGCTGAGCTCAGTCGCGCCGATTATTAACGCCGTCGACTTCAACGCATGCACCGTAATTCGATAATTATGCCAATCGTCCGACTCGAAGAATTTCTGCAACTCGGTCGACTTCTCGTCCGCACTGAAATCTTCGAGCATCTCATTCAAAAATTCCTCGCTGTCCATGCACGAGCTCAACGCCGATTCATGATCCATCCACGGGCAAATATCCGTGATCGTCTTCGGCTCAATCGCCTCGACAATCGGCTCGACCGGTTTCGGTTCGGCTTCTTCGTGCTCAATCAATTCCGGCGGCAAATACTTCGCGATCAACGCTTCCAACTCCGACGTGTTTATCGGTTTTGACAAATACGAGTTAAATCCCTCGCGCAAATACATTTCCTGCGCGCCGCTGATTGCATTCGCCGTCAACGCGATCACCGTCGTATCGGTTCCGATCAAGCCGTCCCCGCGCAAATGCTTCAGCGTCTCGATCCCGTCCATCTCCGGCATCATGTGATCCAAGAAGATGATGTTGTATTTCTTCTTCCGAACCGCCTCGAGACATTCCGCGCCGCCCTGTACCAAATCCGGCACGATCGCATTCACTTTCAACAGCCCGCGCATCACTTTCAAATTCATGTTATTGTCGTCGACCACGAGGATTTTCGCCTGCGGTGCTTGCAAATATTCCTGCCTCGACTCGAGCTGCTGATGCGGCAAATTGTGTTCGCCGTACGTCCCGATCGGCATGTTGTCGATGATCTTCTGCCTGAGCTTGAATGAAAACGTCGAGCCCTTGCCGTACTCGCTCGCCACTTCCAAGCGCGAATCCATCATCATCAACAGCTTCTGCACGATCGAAATGCCGAGCCCCGTCCCCTCAATGTTGCGATTTTTCTCCTCGTCGAGCCGCTGGAACGATTGAAACAGCTTCTCCATGTCCTCCGCCTTGATCCCAATGCCGGTGTCTTTTACCTGCACTTGCAACTCGAGCGTGTCGGCGTCAACATTGACTGCGCTCATCGACAGCGTCACCGAGCCCGACTTCGTATACTTCACCGCGTTCGTCAAGATGTTCGTGATCACCTGCTTGATGCGAACGTCGTCGCCGAACAAACTCTTCGGCAATGTCGGATCAATTTCCGTGCGGAACTCCAAATCCTTCTTCCGAGTGCGCTCCAATATCATGTTTACAAGATCATCAATCACGTCAGTCGTGTTGTAGCGCACCGGCACGATTTTCATCTTGCCTTCTTCGATCTTCGAGAAGTCGAGAATGCTGTTGATAAGCGTCAGCAACGTCCGCCCCGCACTCTGTATGTTAGACGCGTAATCGCGAATGTCGTCGTCTTTCGACTCGCGCATGATCATCTCATTCATTCCGAGTACCGCATTGAGCGGCGTCCTGATCTCGTGCGACATTTGCGTGAAGAATTGAGTCTTTGCCTGCTCCGCCGCCTTAGCTTTATCCGCCGACTCCTGCAGACGACGTTTGTTGTCCTCCTGCCAATTGATCAGCCGATTGATCAGTATCTTGACGGCAATGATGCAAATTGCCAAGCACACTCCGAACACCATGCCCAACGTCACGATGTTGCCGTAAATATTCCACCAGCGATTGGCAACAATCACCGTGAAATCCGACGACGCATTTTTCTTCGCCAGACACGCCATGTATGCGCCGGTGTAATCTTTGATCGTGTTGACTTCGCCGATCGAATAGGCTTTTTGATATTCCGTGCCGGTGATGTCGGTCATTTTGTTGACTGCCATCTCATAATTCTTATTCGGATGATTAATGATGATGCCGTTCTTGTCGACGAGGAAGGCGTAGCCGTTTCGACTGTAGCTCTCGCCGAGCACGCTGATCAATCGATCGAGATAAAAATCAATGCCGAAGATGCCGAGAAATTCGTCGTTCTCGCCGTAAACCACTTGCGATAAAGTGATGCAGTAAAGCCCCGTCTGATCGTCGTAGTACGGAGCCGAGACGCTGAAACCGTCCTCCGCACGTTCGGTATCGATATACCACTGCCGTTGCTCGACGTGCCAATCCGGCGGTCCCTCCCAGCCGTTGTTCATTATAACCGTGTGTTCTTTGTAGGGATTCGCCATGTAGCAAACCGATATCTCGGGATAATTCTTTGCAATGTCGTTGAGCAGTTTGACGGCGGCGGGATAATTACTCATCGTCTGCGGTCGCTCCGCTATGATGTTGGTGAACATGCTCAAAATGCTTTTGTGTTTCGCCAGCCAATTCGACAGTTGATAATCATACGCGTCGACTTCGCGATTCATCTTGCTGTCGCCCCAATTGATCGTGGTGTCGATGCACAGCCACATACTCACGGTGATTGCAACGATCAACACGAAGATGATGCCGACGCGCGTGAAATGACTGATATCCGAAAGCTCTTTACTCTGTTGCCATTCCGCATCGGAGTCGTCGTTTTTCTCGGCGTCGACCATTTTCGAGACTTGAAAGAGATTGTTGATCATGTCGGAGAGTTGCAATGCGGACTCGCGAATTTGCGCGGTGTTTTCGATCGGATCGACGCCCGATTCCAACGCCTCGACTTTTGAGAGTTTCAAAATGTTTCGGAGCGGATCTCGCAACTCCCTCGACATATGCGATAAAAATTCTTCCTTAACGCGCATCGCCTGCTCGGTTTTCAAATTGCTTTTCATGCCGTTGAGGTAAAACAGCACGATAACGACGATCATTACGAAGCTGACGAGAATTGTCGCGATCATCTGTTTATAGCTGTCTTTGTACAATGCCCAATTGTCGACGCTGAGGATCATGTACCAGCCGTTGTTGGTTTCGCTGCTGAAAATCGTCTTGTCTTTTGCAACGAACGAATGTGCGTCATTGTCAAACTCGACGAGAAAACTGTCGTGATTTTTGGTTTTGACAACGCGCGCGAGGATGCCTTCGTAATCCGGCAGTTTGCGCGAGACTTTTTCGCCGACGAGCGACATGTCGGTATAGCCGATGATCATGCCGGTGCGCGTCGAAATGAGTGCGGTGCGATCGTTGTCTGAAGTCATGCGCAAGACCGATTTCTGCACGTCACTGAAATTGAAATCCATCCCGACGACGGTTTGATGATCGGACAACATCGTCGACATGGTAAAACACATCACGCCGGTTGCCGCATCAATGTACGGCTCCGAAATGAAAACACTGCCCGGGTGTTCCATCGCGCCTTTATACCACAGCCGCTCCTGCGCGTGATAATCCTCCGGCATGTCGAAGTCCGGAATGATCACCCAATCTCGGCTCGCCGCGTAGACGTTGAAACACGTGCCGTTCGAGAGTGCCTTCTGATCTTTCTTGCGTTGCACGATAAATTGATTGAGTTCGTTCATCGAGCGACCGTCGCGGAGCATTTGATCGACTTCGGCGGCCATTCGCATTGTCGAGTCTTCAGCCAGCGAGAGAGTTTCCTGCAAATCTTCTTTGATGCTGTCGAGTTGCATTCGCCCGATCTCTTCGGTCTGCCGCGAGTTCATTTGAAAGATCAGATTGACGTTGAGCGCAATCATCAATGCAAACAGAAGCGTGATGCCGATTATGATTGCGAAGTCGATTTTTTTGCCGTGGCGGAGTATCTTCCATTCCTGCATAATTTTTTCCTGCATGTCAAACCTCGTCAAACATTGAATTTACCGGTTTCGGATTGCAATTCGCCGGCGAGATCGGAGAGCGAGCGAGCCGCCGCCGCGATCTCTTGCGTCGATGCCGATTGTTCCTGCGCGGAAGCGGAAATGCTTTGCGTGTTGTCTGTGGTCGA
The DNA here is from genome assembly GCA_937916025.1 of uncultured Selenomonadales bacterium. Next base: position 6,810 of record CALGGX010000522.1, on the reverse strand, counting down.
GCGGCTGACCGAGTCGATCTCTTCGATCAATTGCACGATGATTTTCGCGTCGTCGAGCACCGATTGTACCGAGTTGCCGACGTTTTCGATCTGCAATTTATTCTCGCCGACCATGCGAATGATCTGCTTGAATTGCTCCTCGACCGCGCGGATTGCTTCCGTGCCGCGCATGACTTCTTCCGTGCCGATCGACATTGACTGCACCGCCTGTTGAATGTCTGCCTGAATGATCTCGATCCGGTGTTTGATCTTGTCGACCGACTCTTGCGAGCTTGTCGCGAGCTTGCCGACTTCTCCGGCGACGATTGCAAAGCCGCGACCTTGTTCTCCGGCGCGTGCCGCTTCGATTGCCGCGTTCAGGGCGAGGAGATTCGTCTGATTGGATATTTCCGAGATCGCCTCGACGACCTTTCCGATCTGCCGGGAGTGATGCCCGAGTTTGTCGACGCGCGCCGCCGTATCGCTCACGCTTTGCTCGATCAATTGCATTTTGTCGATCGCGTCGAGCATGAGTTTCTCGCCGAGTTTTGCGGCGTCTGCAGTCCGCGCGGTGTTTTCGGTGATCTGCCGAGATTTTTCCGAAACCGACGTGATGTCATTGAAAATGCTGTCGACATTCGTCTTTGCCGAAATGATGTTCTCGTGTTGCGCGTCCATGTCGCCGGAGACTTTCATGACGATCTCGGCAATGTGATTGGAGGCTTCCGCCGTATCGAGAGAATTTGTCGAGAGTGCGTCGCTCGACGCCGAGACTTTTTCGGCAGTGCCCATGACTTTTTTGATCAATTGGCGAATGTCTCGGATCATGCCGTTGACGGCGCGTGCGAGCTCGCCGAACTCGTCTTTTGAGTTTTCATCGAGCTCGGTGACGCGGAAATTGCCGCGCGCGAGTTCGTCCGTGTGATTTTTGATGTTCGAGATGTTTTCGAGAATGCGATTGGAGAAGCGCACGCTGAAGAATACAATCAGAAGCAAGCCGAAGATCATGCCCGCCGTCAAACCGACATACGCCGCGCGGAGCCGATCGATCGGCGCGAGGACGAGTTCTTCCGGAACCAAAATGCCGACGATCCAGCCGGTGCTCTCGACTGTCGTGTAAGCGAACACCGATTGATTGTCGACATCGTCAGTTATGAAAAAGCCGCCGGTTGCGCTCAGCATCTGTTGAAAGTGCTCGCGCAATTGAGCGTTGGCGGATACATTTGTCATGGTTTCGGACGGCTCGGCGGAGGCGATGATCACGCCGTTGCGATCGATGAGCATGCCCTTGCCCGCGCCGCGATAATTGATCGTCCGGACTTCCTTGACGAGTGTGTCGAGAGTGATATCGCAACAAATCGCCCCGCCGAATTTGCCGTTGAATGAATACGGCGCGGCGGCCGAGATAACCAACTGTTTGCTCTTTATGTCTTGATAAACGTCGGTGAAAAGCAATTTGCCGGTGGACTTAACGGTTTTGTACCAATCGCGCGTCCTGATCTCGAGCACACCGGTCAAGTCTTCCGATTCGGATACGACGACGCCTTGCTCGTCGCAATTGGTGATCGACATTATGTCTTTGTCGTTGAAGTAGAGTTGCATCATCAACATCATTGCGTTGTGATCGAGCGTGCCGTCTGAATTGAAACGCGCCATGAGTTCGGCGGCGTCGAGCGCGTGCACTGATTTTTTCTGAAGCCAGCCGTCGACGGCTCTGCCTTGAATGTCGACCGTCGCGCGCACTTCGTTTTCAACGCTTTCGGACAGATTGGAATGGGAAGTCGTATAACCGATGATCGAGACTGCCGTCAAGATGATCGCGACGACTCCGGCGAGGATCAAAAACTTCTGCTTGATTCCTACTGTCATAAGTACACTTCCTTTCGATGGAATTATAAAGCATATAACGAGATATTTAAAGGAATTACCAAATCTATGGCGAATTTTATTGATGAAAACTTTTTGGAGGGGAGTTGCAGTAATGATCCATGTTTGTTATGCGATCTACGACGCGCGCGGCACTTATTCAAAATTTGTCGGAGCGTCGGTGTGTTCGCTGTTTGAAAACACGAAGGAGCCGGTGACGATCCATATCCTGCACGACGAGACGCTGACCGAACTCAATCGGCAGAGATTTGAGAAGCTCGCGGCGATTTACGATCAGAAGATCGAGTTTTATGATGTCGAGCTCGACGAAAAGATCGGCGATTTCATGAAAAAGCACACCCAACATTCGCCGGCGGCTTTGTATCGATTATGCATGGGTGATCTGTTGCCGCTTTCGATAGACAAAGTGATTTATCTTGATGCAGATACCATAGTCAATCTCGACATCAAATCGCTTTGGAATGAAATCGGCTCGGAAGATTTTTTCGGTGCGGTCGTCGATGCGGGAATTGCCACCGAAGGTTGGGATTCTTACAAACAATTTCCTGTCATCACGAAAGGCTTCGTCAACCGCGAAGACTATTTCAATTCCGGAGTGTGGGTTGTCAATCTCGACAAGCTCCGCGCAATTGAGAATTTCAGTCGACAAATACTCGAGACGTTATACAATGACACGGCTTCGTTTCCCGGTCCGGATCAGTGCACTTTGAATTATTTCTACAGCAAGCAGTACAAAAAACTGCCCGGCAAATACAACGTGCAACTGGTGATGGAGCGGCGGAAGGGCTTGCGTCACGTCGGCGAAGGCATTTACCATTATATAGTCCACAGCCTGAATGCGCGGCTCAATGACGAGTTCGATCGGCTGTTTTGGCATTACTTCGTCAAGACGCCGTGGTTTGACGAAAAATTCTTCCTCGACGCGATAGATCAATTCCGCGCGGCAGTGGCAACTCAGCAGATGATTTTGATGAAAGCACTTTACACATACGAGCGACTCATCTTCTGGGCACCGGCAGCACTCGAAGCTCGCATCTTCGACATTCTCTCCCGACTTCAGATCGGGCAACATAGGGGGGGGAATAAAGTTCATAGCGAACGGCGAGGAAACGCTCGAACCTGCCGGAGGTTACGGCGATATTTACGAGCGAACAAATGCCGATATTCTTGCGCTGAAGGCGATGTTTGATGCCGAGCCGAAAGACGGACGAGTACTCCTGCCGATCACGAATTACTATCACGTCCTGCGTCGGATGTTCAAACAATCCGGTTATGTCGAGGGCACAGACTTCGTCGACGCGCGGAAGTTACTGCCGGAGTTGCGCGGGACTTACATGCTCGACGACTTCGACGTGATCTCGAAACTCTGATCAAAAAAAGTGATTGACAAGCGTCAATCTGTTTGATAAAATACGCGGCGTTGAAAGACAAATTCCTCGGTAGCTCAGTCGGTAGAGCACCTGACTGTTAATCAGGGAGTCACTGGTTCGAGTCCAGTCCGGGGAGCCATCATCGAAATGAATTTTACGGAAATAGATTGGGAGGCTCGACGTAAGGTCGGGCTTTTTTTCAATGCATAATGCGTAATGCATAATTCGTAATGAGGAGTGTGATCGACATTGGAATACGAAGCAGTGATCGGCTTGGAAATCCACAGTGAATTGAAGACGGCAACGAAGATTTTTTGCGGTTGCGCGACGACGTTCGGAGCCGAGCAGAATACGCACGTCTGCCCCGTGTGTCTCGGCTTGCCCGGCGTGTTGCCGACGATCAATCGGCGCGTCGTCGAGTTTGCAATCAAAGCCGGACTCGCCACCAATTGCACCATCAATCAATACAGCAAATTCGATCGGAAAAATTATTATTACCCCGACCTGCCGAAGAATTGGCAGACTTCGCAGTATGAATTGCCGATAGCCGAGCACGGCTTCGTCGACATCGACGTTGACGGGCAGAAAAAACGCGTGCGGTTGACGCGCATTCACATGGAAGAAGATGCGGGCAAACTCGTCCACTCGGGCGCGACGATCAAGGACTCGGGCTCGTCGAATGTCGATTACAATCGTACGGGCGTGCCGCTGATCGAGATCGTTTCGGAGCCGGACATGCGTTCCGCCGCCGAGGCTCGCGCGTACATGGAAAAGATCAAGTCGATCCTCGAGTACATCGACGTTTCCAATTGCCGCATGGAAGAAGGCAATCTCCGCGCGGATATCAATGTATCGCTCCGCCCGATCGGAGCCGAAAAGCTCGGCACTCGGACGGAAATGAAAAACATCAATTCATTCAAAGCACTCGAAGACGCGATCAATTACGAGATCGAGCGGCAGGCGGAAGTGCTCGACGAAGGCGGCAAGATCGTGCAGGAAACTCGGACGTGGAATCCCGAGCGCGGGATCACTCAATCAATGCGGTCGAAGGAAGAAGCGCATGATTATCGCTACATGCCGGAGCCGGACCTGCCTCCGATTATCACGAGCGCGGAGGAGATCGAGGCGTTCAGAAAATCATTGCCGGAACTTCCCGACGCTCGACGCGCGCGTTTGACGACGGAGTTCGGGCTTTCGGATTACGACGCGGGGATCATCACGTCGTCTCGCGCAATGGCGGAGTATTTCGATGAAGTCGTGCGCGCGGGAGCCGATCCGAAAATCGCGGCGAATTGGATCATGGGCGATCTGTCGAAAAATCTCAACGCGGAAGGTTTGACGATCGAGCAATCGCCGGTCGAGGCGAAACGACTCGCTCAAATGCTCGCGTTGATCGACAAGGGCACGATCAGCGGCAAGATCGCGAAGACAGTCTTTGTCGAGATGTGGAAGTCGCCGGACTCGCCGGAGAAGATCGTCGCGGATAAAGGGCTCGTGCAGATCACTGACACTTCAGCGATCGAGAGCGTCGTCGACGAAGTGATTGCGAAAAATCCGAAGCCGGTCGCCGAATACAAAGCCGGCAAGAAAAAAGCACTCGGCGCGCTCGTCGGGCAGATCATGAAGGCGACGAAAGGCAAAGCCAATCCGCAGCTCGTCAATCAACTGCTTGCAAAAAAACTCGACTGATCAAAAATGTTTTGCAGTGAAATATTTTTTATGATACAATGATCGACAATGAAAATTTTCGAGCAGGGAGTAGATTAATTGAACAGAGCAGACAAACGCGATAACAATCAGATGCGCGGCGTGAAAATCACGCGACATTGTCAATTGAATCCGCCGGGCTCGGCATTGATCGAAGTCGGCAGGACTCGCGTCATCTGCTCGGCAACGATTGAAGATCGGGTGCCGCTTTTTCTCAAAGGCAGCGGGCAGGGTTGGATCACTGCCGAATACTCGATGCTTCCGAGCTCGACAATCGTCCGCGTGAACCGCGAGCGCAACAAACTCTCCGGCAGGACGCAGGAAATTCAGCGCATAATCGGACGCGCGCTTCGCTCGGTTACAGACCTTGCCGCGCTCGGCGAGCGGACGATCACGATCGATTGCGATGTCATTCAGGCGGACGGCGGGACTCGATGCGCGTCCGTGACGGGAGCTTTTGTTGCGCTCGTCGAGGCGTGCGAAACGATCTACAAAAAAGGCAATAAATTCCCCGTAACCGATTTCGTGGCGGCGGTTTCTGTCGGAGTCAACGACGTCGGCGAGGAGATTCTCGATTTGAATTACGCCGAAGACTCGACGGCGGTCGTCGATTGCAATGTCGTGATGAGCGGCTTGGGGCAGTTCATCGAAATTCAGTCGACGGGCGAAAAACATCCGTTCTCGCGCGAGAAGCTCAATCGCCTGCTCGATCTCGCGGAGGGCGGTATCGGTGAATTGATCGAATTGCAGAAAGACGCGCTCGGACGTGAGCTCGTGTGGCGTGTCGGCAGGGTGGGTTGATGATGAAAGAGATTGTGATCGCCACGAGGAACTCGGGCAAAATTCGCGAGATGATCAATGCTTTCGGCGCGCTTCCGATCAAAATCGTTTCACTTGCCGATTTCGGCGCGCTTCCCGATGCCGTTGAAGACGGAAAGACGTTTGCCGAAAACGCCTTGATCAAGGCGCAATTTTTCAGCCGATTGTTGAACCGCGCATGTCTGGCGGACGATTCGGGGCTTTGCGTTGATGCGCTTGACGGCATGCCGGGCGTTTACTCGGCACGTTTCGCGTCGTTTCGCTCGATTGCCGATATCAGCCGTGCGGCAGATTCCAATGACGGCGAAAACAATGCAATGCTCATCAGAGAACTCGAGCGCGTCGGAGCCGAGCAGTCAACGGCGTTTTACGAATGCGCGCTCTGCCTTGTCGATATTGACGGCACGATCATTCAAACGCAGGGGATTTGTCGGGGTGTGATTAAAAAAATTCCGCGCGGAACCGGCGGCTTCGGATATGATCCGTATTTTTATATCGATGCCGAAAAAACCATGGCGGAACTCACGCTCGAGCAAAAAGATCAAATCAGTCATCGCGGGCGCGCCTTGCGATTGATGGCAAATAAGATGTCCGATTGGAGCGAAAGAAGGGTTAGAGATTGAAGATTGGAATCATAAGCGATACGCATGGCAATTGGGCATCGATCGATGAGGCGGTTTCATTCGCCGACGATATGGATTTGTGGTTGCACTTGGGAGATTGCACGCCCGACGCGGAATATCTCGCACAAACTTACAACGTGCCGGTTTATTCCGTGGCGGGCAATTGCGATTGGCCCAATGCCGAAACCTGCTACGAGCGAATTGTCGACGTGGCGGGGCATCGCATTTTCATGACGCACGGGCATAACTACGGCGTTCGCTACACTCAAGAATACGTCATGGAAGCGGCGGAGTCGCAAGGCGCAGACATTGCGATCTTCGGACATACACACATCGTCGAGTACGTCTCGGGACCGCCGGTGTTGCTCAATCCGGGCAGTGCGTCTCGTCCTCGCGACGATGATCGCGCCTCGTTCATGATCATG
>CALGGX010000521.1 GCA_937916025.1 uncultured Selenomonadales bacterium | reverse complement strand
TGCGAACATTCGCCTGATACGCCCAATCGTCGAGATATCTCGTCAACAGCAGATCGTCGACCGCGCCGTCCGCCATCATCTTGCCGAGCATCGCCGTTCCGAGTACGAAGCCGGTCGAGTTCGTCGCCGTGTTCCAGCCCGAATACGCTCGGATTTTGAAAAGCAAGCCGCGATCGCGAAGCTCTTCCATCAACGCGTTATCCGCGCCGTTCGAGAACGCGATATCCGCCACCGCCACGTTGTAGCCGTTGCCGACGTAATCGCTCACGATGTCCGCAAAATATTTCGTGCCGTCGCGAGGCGTGCCGTCATTGAGAGTGCTCATTGCCTCCGCCGTCCGACCGTTCGGATTGGTGTTGACGGCGAGCACAAAATCCGCGCGCTCGGGCGAAGGCACTTTGATCGCTCCGGCGGCGGCGAGCGCGTCGTCAATCGACTCGTCAATCGTCACGTCCGAGTATGAAGGAATTGTTGCCGGTCCGCGCCCCCAATTGTACTTGACATAGGCGAACGGTACATTGTTGCGCTGTTCATTGATTGCGCGCGTGAGCATCAGCAAACCGACTTCGTCAATGCCGGCGATCGAGCGGTACGTTTCCTGCCCGAGCCCCTTGCTGTATTTTTTGAGATACCGGTTTTCGAGATGCGTTTGCGAGAACGGCGCATTATCATCCCGCCCGAGCAACAGGTAATTGAATGTCTTATGCCGCGCGAGATCGAGCAATTGTTTGTTGACATCGAAATTCTTCTTGCGCCGCTCCATCCAATCGCCGAGCGCGGTCGTCGGAATGAGTTTCTCGAGAAATTCAAACTCCTTCTTCTCGCGACGATTGAGCCCCTCGAGCTCCTGCTTGTCGATCAACGCCGTGTATCGAAAAATATCCGCGCCGTAACTGCGATAATACTCCGGCTCCTCATGTCCGGAGTCCACGCCGCTGCGCGGTGTACGCATGATCGAGCCAAAAACGTATAATTGCACCTTGGGATGCTTGTCATGAAACTTTTTCAGCTCATCTGCACGCTGCAAAAGTTCCTTGGATGAATAGGTGTGTTTTCTGGAACCTACAAGACTGCCATAAATCATGGAATCCGAAGAAACAATCGCAGCATCCGCATCCTTGGCATTCTCCCTGAGCCACTTCCACAGTTCATCAGGGTGCCCCAGATCCTGCCGGTTCCCCAGAAGTTTCTTGGGCGGAACCAATACCTCATATCCCAGCCGCTTCGCGACATCTGCTGTCTGCTGATCCGAGATGAGATCGGAAGAGCAC
>CALGGX010000520.1 GCA_937916025.1 uncultured Selenomonadales bacterium | reverse complement strand
CCGGCCTTCCCATCGGCGGCGGCAAGGGCGGTTCCGATTTCGATCCGAAGGGCAAATCCGACAACGAAGTCATGAAGTTCTGTCAGAGTTTCATGACCGAACTGTTCCGCCATATCGGACCGCACACGGACGTTCCGGCCGGCGATATCGGCGTGGGCGGACGCGAAATCGGCTTCCTCTACGGGCAGTACAAACGCATTCGCGATGCTTACGACGATGCGGTTTTGACAGGCAAAGGCTTGATGTACGGCGGCAGTTTGACGCGCACCGAGGCAACCGGCTACGGTCTGCTCTACTTCGTCAAAAACATGCTCGCCGACAAAAACGACTCGATCAAAGACAAGACGGTCGTCGTCAGCGGCGCGGGCAATGTCGCGATCTATGCAATTCAGAAGGCGCAAGAGTACGGCGCAAAAGTCGTCACCTGCTCCGACTCGAACGGCTACGTTTACGATCCGAACGGCATTGATCTCGCCGTCGTCAAGCAGATTAAAGAAGTCGAGCGCGGACGCATCAAAGAATATCCGGCGCGCGTCAATCGCGAAGGCGTCGAGTACCACGACGGTTGCAAGGGCGTTTGGACTGTCAAATGCGATATTGCTCTTCCGTGCGCGACGCAAAGCGAGATCGATCTCGAGTCGGCAAAAATTCTCGTCAACAACGGCGTCAAGCTCGTAGCCGAAGGCGCGAACATGCCGTCGACTCTCGAAGCGATCGAGCACTTCCAAAAGAGCGGAATCATGTTCGGACCGGCGAAGGCGGCAAATGCCGGCGGCGTTGCAACGAGCGCGCTCGAAATGAGCCAGAATTCGATGCGTCTGTCGTGGACGTTCGAGGAAGTCGACAAGAAACTCGAATCGATCATGACCAACATCTACAAGAATTCCAAGGCAAATGCCGAAAAATACGGCGATCCCGACAATCTCGTGATGGGCGCAAACATCGCCGGTTTCGTCAAGGTTGCAGATGCAATGATGGCGCAAGGTCTCGTGTGATTTGCAAACACACCGCCTCGAATGAAATAAATTAAAGAGTCCGTCCGACTTGAATTGAGTCGGGCGGATTTTTGTCGCGATCAAAAACATTTGACGAATGACTGTAAAACGTTTAATATATGGGCGCGAACCTCTAAAATCATTCCGTTCTGCGGAGGCGAAATTCATTTGATCAAAGAGAACTTACTGCGAGTGCTTGACGAAATCGAAAGTGCTCGGCGGCAACCCGAATCGCAATCGGTGAAGCTCGTTGCCGTGACGAAAACGCATCCGGTTGAGATGATGCGCGAGGCGATAGATTGCGGCATCACCGATATCGGCGAGAACCGCGTGCAAGAAGCACTCGAGAAGTTCGAGACGCTCGACCGAAATGTTGTCAAGCATCTGATCGGGCACCTTCAGACAAACAAAGTCAAGCAGGCGGTTCGCAATTTCGATCTCATTCATTCCATCGACAGCCGACATTTGGCGGAAGCCGTCGATCGCGCGGCGTCTTCGATTGATAAAGTCCAAGACGTGTTGATCCAGATCAATCTCGCGCGCGAGGCGCAAAAGTCCGGCGTCAATGTTGATGAGCTCGAGCCGCTTATTGAAACTGTCGAGCACTGCA
>CALGGX010000519.1 GCA_937916025.1 uncultured Selenomonadales bacterium | reverse complement strand
GAGAGCGCGTCGCCATGAATATGCCGATACAGGGCACGGCGGCGGATATCATCAAAATCGCAATGATCGACACGGAAAAAAATCTTGCCGCGCTCAAGAGCCGAATGATCCTGCAGGTGCACGATGAATTGGTGATCGAAACGGCGGCATCGGAGCTCGAAGAAGTCAAATCGATCGTCCGCCGCTCGATGGAAGAGGCGGCGCAATTGAAAATTCCGCTCGTCGTCGATATTGCCGTCGGCAGAAACTGGGCGGAAGCGAAGTGAAGCAATGCGTAATGCATAATTCGTAATTAGGAATTGGAAAGGAAATTGTTGATGGCAAACAAAAAAACTGTTGAAGCAAAAAAAATTCCTGCAGTTTCAATCATCATAGCAATGTACAACGCCGAGCGGTACGTCGAGGCTTGCCTGAAGAGTCTTTATGATCAGACGTTTCAAGATTTCGAGATCATCATCGTCGACGACTGCTCGACCGATAAATCCGCCGCCGTCGTCAAAAATGTCATGGAGCATTTCGACGGGCGGTTGACTTTGCTCAAAACAAAAAGAAACAGCGGCACGCCCGGCTTGCCCCGGAATCTCGCAATCAAATCCGCGCGGGGCAAGTACATTACATTTTTCGACAGCGACGATCTGTTAATAAGAACCGCGCTCGAAAACATTGTTTCAATCGCCGAGCAAACCGAGGCGGAAGTCGTTCACGCCGAGAAGTATTTCGAGATGATTGACGGCACCGATCAAGCCAAAATGCAGACGTTTCAACATCCGCCGTATGTCGACAAGCCGACGCCCGAAACAGATGATATCGGCGATCGCGTCGAGAGATTTACGCAAAAGAAATTTCTGTGGTGGGCTTGCAATAAACTCTTCCGCCGCGATTTTTGGTTGAAAAACAAGATCGCTTTTCCGAACATGACGAGTTTCGAGGACTTGGTCGTCACGTTTTGTTGTATGATCCGCGCGAAAACTTACGTCCGAATCCCGAATACTTTTTACATCTATCGGACGCGTCCGGACTCGCTCTCGCATGGCGGGCGGCATCCGTTTGAAGTCGCCGTCAATTTGATTGAAGCGATCAAAGTCATGGATCGCTTCATGGGCGAGATGAAATACTTCATTCAAAATCCGAAGTATCGATACATGGCGATTGACTACTTCGTGCAGAGTCGCGTCAATATCATTTCGCATGGACTTTACACTCGGCAACAGCCGTATGAAGTCGACGATTATCTCCGGCATCGGGTGTTCAACGTCAATCCGAATGAGAACATACCGTTGATGACGTATCTCTTCAGCAATGCAAACGTCTGCCGCTTGAAAATCGAGGAGCAACAGAATGAGATCGAACGGCTGAAAAAACAACTCGCCGAGTTGCAAAATCAAAGATGATCGGAGTGACTGTATGTTTATATTGGGAGTGACGGGCGGGATTGCTTGCGGAAAATCTTCCGTTTCGCGCGAAGTTGCAAAGTACGGCGGCAAGATCATCAGCGCGGATCAATTGGCGCATGATCTTTCCGAGCCCGGCGAAGCGATTTACAACGCGTATGTCGAGCGTTACGGCAAGATGATCCTTTTCGACAACGGACGACTCGATCGACGCGCGCTTGCCGATATCATTTTTGAATTTGAATCGGAACGTCGTTGGGCGGACGATACAATCCATCCGATCATCTTGAATCGCGTTCGCGATCTGCTCGAAGAATATCAGGAAGCGGGCGTTTCGATTGCCGTGCTCGACGTGCCGCTGTTGTTTGAAGCGGGTTGGGATAAAATGGCGGACGAAGTTTGGGTGGCGTGGCTCAGTCCGGGCAAACAACTCAGCCGATTGATGTATCGCAATCATTTGAGTCGACATGAAGCCGCCGCGCGGATCAAAGCGCAAATGAACATGTTCGATCGCCGAAAACTCGCCGATGTCGTCATCAACAACAACGGGCTTCGACAAGTCGTCCAAAGGCGAATTCAGCGACTTATGAACAAGAAATTTCCGCATTTGATTTACGATCCGAATTGCGGTGATGAAACTTGACTGCAAAACTTGCGCTTGGCTCCCGAACACGACGAAAATTCCGACGCGCGTTTCAAGTCGGCGTTTTTATTTTTTTGGTTGTATTGTCGATCGGATTTTTGATTTCGACTCCGCCGGTGCAACGCGGCATTTTTTATCCCTTCCGATATCGCGACACGGTTGAATTTTATTCCGCCAAATATCGCGTGGATAAATATCTCGCGATTGCCGTGATGAAAAACGAGAGCAACTTCGCGTCTTCGGCGATATCACACAGCGGCGCGGTCGGTTTGATGCAGATCATGCCGGAAACGGCTGATTGGATCGCCTCACAACTCGATGCGCAATCGAGGCAAGACGAAGAATTTGCCTTCAACGTCAAACAGCTCTACGATCCGGAGACGAATATTCGATACGGCATTTGGTATTTGTCGACGCTCGAGGAAGAATTTGACGGCAACGACGTGCTTGCGCTTGCGGCGTATAATGCCGGGCGCGGAACCGTTCGGCATTGGATGGAAAAATACGGTTGGAGCCGGTCGTTTGACGATGTTTCGGCGATTCCGTATCGCGAGACGCGCGAATACGTCCGACGCGTGCTCAATTGCCGAGTCAAGTATCGATTATTCTACGGCTGAGGGGAGGCTGATGATGTGGCGCAATTTGACGAAGATATCTCTTTTGATCGCAAGGCAATCAGAGATTTTGTTTACAGAAACGGCTTGGATGAAGATGCCGAACGAATTTTTGACAAAGCAGAAAACATGCGAGTTCGCATGAAGTTTGTCGACAGTTTTTTTGAATTGATTGTAACGACGCAATCGGGGTATTCGAGCGAAGAATTGAGTTGCATTCGCGAAGTTTTCAGACCAAAGTTTGGCGAGATCAACATCAAGTTGAAAAAGCCTGTGATTGATACTTCCGAGAGCATCGAAGCGGCGAGGAGATTTTTGTTTGAAGACGAAGAATTTCCCGACATTCCGTCCGTCGAAGAAGTTCCTCCTGCCGAAGAAATTCCGCCCGTCGAAGAAGTTCCTCTGCCGATTGAGCCGCCGCCGATCGAAAATTCGATTGAAAAACCGGTTGAAAAGCCTGTCGAGAAAAAATCGCCGCCCGTCGAAAAAACAAAGCCGATTGACGGCGTTCTTTTCGGCAAAAAATTCTCCGGCGCGCCGATTGCAATCGCCGATATTTCCGACGATCAAAAGCGCACGGCAATCGAGGGCGTTGTCTGCAAAGACGACACTTACGGCATTCGCGTCAGCAAAACGAAGACGGGGACGCTCATCGTTTCGTTCGGGCTCGCCGATTCAACCGACGGCATTCTTTGCAAACACATTTTCAAAAACGACAAAGCATCCGCCGAAACTCTGCTCGAACTGTTGAAGGGCGGAATGAATGTTCGTGTGAGCGGCAAGCAGATCGGAAGAGCA
>CALGGX010000518.1 GCA_937916025.1 uncultured Selenomonadales bacterium | reverse complement strand
TTGACGGCGGGATTTACATTCTCGTCGTTCGGATCGATCAAAAAATTCAGCCGCGAATATTCATGCGGCAACCGCTCGATCAAAACCGAATTCGGTCGATACGAATTGCGACGGTTGTCATACAAATCCATGTCATAAACTCTGATCTCGTCGAAATTGCATGTGATGATCCACCTCGGGCGTTGCGAATAGGCGCGAGCTTCGGCATAACGCAAAGCCTGTTGAAAGGGCGTCAAAAACTTGCCGTCGGACTGCCGGGCGGGCTTGTCGAGATCGACGCCGCGACTCTTGTTCTCGATCAGAACTCGCGTCGACGGAATCCAAATGTCGATGAAGCATTTACGATCGTCGACATCGACGGGAACTTCCGATTGAATGAAAGACTCGGGGCTTCGGATGCCGAGGGCGCGCAAAAGTGCCAACCAAAAGAGTTGCGCGTCGGATTTTTCGTTGCCGCGTTCTCGCCAATCGTCGACGAATTGTTTAACACCGTTTCGCTCGATCATGTCAATCACCTCTGTTTGAAATTATAACACAATCGGCGGCGCGCGTTTTGAAGGAAAAACTTTTTTTGTATCGAATAAATTCGAAAACGAAACAATTGAGGAGGCAGGCAACGTGAACATACACGAGTATCAGAGCAAGGCAATCTTGAAAGAATACGGCGTGGCGGTTCCGAACGGCAAGCCCGCGTTCGGCGTGGAAGAGGCGGTGGCGGCGGCTGAAGAGCTGAAAACGCCGATCGTTGTCGTCAAAGCACAAATCCATGCGGGCGGTCGCGGCAAGGCGGGCGGCGTGAAACTCGCGCACAACATCGACGAAGTCCGCGCGTTTGCGACAGAACTGCTCGGCAAAACTCTCGTCACGCATCAAACCGGACCCGACGGCAAGCAGGTACATCGTCTTTTGATCGAAGAAGGTTCGGCAATCAAAAAAGAATACTACTTGAGCTTTGCGATCGATCGGCAAACGGCGCGCGTGGTGATGATGGCATCGGAAGAAGGCGGCGTCGAGATCGAAAAAGTGGCCGCCGAGAAGCCCGAGGCGATCATCAAAGAATATATCGATCCGCTGATCGGACTTGCGCCGTTCCAAGCGACGCGAATGGCGTATGCGCTGAACTTCCCCGCGCCTGCCGTAAGAAAAGCCGCGCGACTGATGTCTTGCCTGTACAACGCCTTCATTGCAAAAGACTGTTCGCTGGCGGAGATCAATCCGCTGGTATTGACGGCGGACGACGATGTGATTGCACTCGACGCGAAGTTGAATTTCGACGACAGCGGCTTGTATCGGCATCCCGACATTGAAGCATTGCGCGACGAAACCGAGGAAGATCCGAAAGAACGCCGCGCGGCAAAAGCCGATCTGAGTTACGTTAATCTCGGCGGCGATGTGGCGTGCATGGTCAACGGCGCGGGCTTGGCGATGGCAACCGTCGATATCTTGAAACATTACGGCGGCAACCCTGCGAATTTCCTCGATGTGGGCGGCGATTCCAGCCCCGAAAAGATTGCCGAAGCCTTTCAGATCATGCTCGACGGCGGGCAGGCAAAAGGCATTTTCGTCAACATCTTCGGCGGCATCAACCGTTGCGATGCGGTGGCGCAAGGCATAGTCGACGCGGCGAAGATCATATCCGAAGACGGCAAAACACTCCCCGTCCCGGTCGTGGTACGCTTGGAAGGAACGAACGTCGCGCAAGGGCGGCAAATCCTGCTTGACACTCCGATCAAAAACGTGATCATGGCAAAGACGATGGAAGGCGGCGCGGAGCAGATCGTCAACCTCGTCAAGGCAGCAGAATAAGGGGAGGCGTCGATAATGTCAATATTGGTCAATAAAGACACGAAAGTCCTCGTGCAGGGCATCACCGGCAAGCAGGCGACTTTCCACACGAAACAAATGCTGGCATACGGCACGAAGATAGTCGGCGGCGTGACGCCGGGCAAAGCCGGTCAGGTTGTCGAAGGGGTTCCCGTCTTCAACAGCGTGCGCGACGCGGCGCAATCGACGGGCGCGACGGCGTCAGTGATTTACGTCCCCGCGCGATTTGCGGCGGACTCAATCATGGAAGCGGTCGATGCGGAGTTGGACGTCGTCGTCTGCATCACCGAACACATACCCGTACTCGACATGATCAAAGTACGACGATACATGGAAGGCAAAAAAACGCGTTTGATCGGACCGAACTGCCCGGGCATCATGACGACGGGCGAGAGCAAACTCGGAATTATTCCCGGCAACGTGCAAAAGCGCGGTCACGTCGGACTTGTTTCGCGAAGCGGAACCTTGACTTACGAAGCGGCATTTCAATTGATGAATGCGGGCATCGGAATCACGACGTCGGTGGGCATCGGCGGCGATCCCGTCAAGGGCACGGACTTCATCGATGTACTCGAGCTTTTCTCGAAAGACGACGAGACGAAGGCGGTGCTGATGATCGGCGAGATCGGCGGCAATGCGGAAGAAGATGCGGCGCATTGGATTGCCGAGAACATGAAAGACAAGCCGGTGACGGCATTCATCGCGGGGCGTCAAGCTCCTCCGGGCAAACGCATGGGGCATGCGGGCGCAATCATCAGCGGCGGCAAGGGCACGGCGGCGGATAAGATCAAAGCACTCAACGCGGTCGGGATCGAAGTTGCCGACACGGTCGCGCACATCGGCGCGACGGTTGTCGATACGCTCAAACGCGCGGGCATTTACGACATTTGCCACACTTGCTGATAAAATCGCTGATCGGACTGATTTTCGGCGCGGCATCGGCATTGATGTTTCCGATATCGCCGATTGACGTGCAATTGTTATCGGCGGCAATCCTGCTCGTGCTCGACGCAATCATTGTCGGAATCCGCGCGGAGCTCGAAGGCAAATTCAGCGACACGGATTTGATTTTCGCGTTGTTACAAAACACGGCATTTGCCGCCCTGTTCGCCCTTCTCGACCTGCTTTATGTCGCCGAAATCGCCTTTGGTTTGCATATTCTTCAAAACCTGATCGTTCTTCGACTGCCGCTGTCAAATTTTTTTCGCCAATTGTAGCATTGCGGCAATTTTTGTAGTACAATGCTCGGGGAAATAATCGAAAAGATCGATCGAGGAAATAAATTTGTCTGGAGGCAGGCTTATGGCAATGTTTGAATTTGACGACAATGATCTGACACAGTTTGCCAAGATCAAAGTGATAGGAGTGGGGGGCGGCGGCAACAACGCCGTCAATCGAATGATATCTCTGGGTTTGGAGGGCGTGGAATTTATTGCCGTAAACACCGACGCGCAGGCACTTTTGACGGCAATGGCACCGAAGCGAATGCAAATCGGCGAGAAATTGACTCGGGGCTTGGGCGCGGGCGCGCGTCCGGAGATAGGTCAGAAGGCGGCGATTGAAAGTCGCGACGAAATCATTGCCGCCTTGCGTGATTCCGACATGGTATTTATCACGGCGGGAATGGGCGGCGGCACGGGCACGGGTGCGGCACCGGTCGTGGCGGAGTGCGCGCGAGAGATCGGCGCATTGACGGTCGGAGTGGTGACGCGTCCGTTCACGTTTGAAGGTCCGAAGCGCAAAAAGAATGCAGACATGGGAATCGAAAATCTGAAGCGGCGCGTGGACACGATCATTACAATTCCGAACGACAGACTGTTGCAGGTGGTCGACAAAAAGACGCCGATGACGAAGGCGTTCAGCATAGCCGACGACATTTTGCGGCAGGGCGTGAAAGGCATTTCGGATCTGATAGCGGTTCCGGGCATAGTGAATCTCGACTTTGCGGACGTAAAATCGATCATGCAGAATGCGGGCTCGGCACTGATGGGCATCGGCGAAGCCTCGGGCGAAAACGCCGTGATCGATGCGGTGAAGGCGGCAATCGACAGTCCGTTGTTGGAGACGAGCATACAAGGCGCGCGCGGCGTGTTGTTGAACATCATGGGCGCGCCGGATAATCTTTCGATGATGGAAGTGAACGAGGCATCGACGACGGTGGCGGAAGCGGCGCATCCCGACGCGGAGATCATGTGGGGCATCTCGACGGGCGAATCGATGGGCGATACGGTCAGCGTGACGGTGATCGCGACGCGTTTCGACGACGAATCAGCGGCGGATATCAATCGCCCGAGCTTGCAAATGCCGCAAACGGACGAAGAAATTGCGGCGCAGATGGCGTCGGATCAACCGCAATCGATCACGTCGATGTTCAAGGCGCGCATGGGCGGCAAGAGCATGCCGCAAGCACAGCAACCGCCGCAACAATCGCAACAGCAGGCACCGCCGCCTCCGCCGCCGCCACAGCCGAAAGACCCCGGCAACATCATCGACATTCCGATTTGGATGCGCAATCGCCGTTGATTGCCCGTAATGAACATAAAAATTGTCGGCATAGGCGACGACGGCAATAAATTCGTCAATCGAATGCTCGAAAAAGACGCGTCTCGGCGCGCGGATTGCATAGCGATCGGGCAACGTTTCAAATTCGATCCGCCGAGAGCGGCGATGCAAATTGAGCTGTACAAAGGCTTGCTCGGGCTTGACGGCGGCACGATTGAACGTTATGAAAATGCGGCGCGGGAAGCTCGCGATGAAATTGCCGCTGCCTTCGACGATGCGGACGTGATAATTTTTGTTGCGGACGCGAGCGAGGCAATCGGAGCCGGAACCGCGCCGATCATTGCCGAATACGCGCACGAACTTGGAATTTCGACGATTGCCGTCGTCACTCGTCCGTTCACGTTTGAAGGCAAGCGACGAAGATTGCAGTTTGAAAATGCGCTCGAAAGATTGAAAATGCTCGTCGACAGAGTTGTTTTGTTCGAGAGCGACGAGCTGTTGCAAACAGTTGATCCGAAAACGCCGATGAATCGAGTGCTCGACATTTTGAATGACGTGATGAGTCGTCGAATTGAAGAAGTTCTTGAAAGTATCGAGCCGCAATGAGCGGCGTTTTTTTTTTGACATGAACCGCCGTCAAATAGTACAATTAAGTTTAAGATCGATTGAGAGGAGGAGTAGTATGCTCACGGTTTACAAATCGCAGGAGAACGGGCACATTCAGGAGTTGACGCTGAACACGCTGGAAAAAGGCGCGTGGATCAACATCATAGACCCGACGCCTTACGAATTGAAACTGATCAGCGCGTTGACGGAGGTAGAACCCGACTTCTTACGATCAGCCCTCGACGACGAAGAGCGTTCGCACATCGATGTCGAAGACGACTCGATAATGATCTTGACGAACGTGCCGTTGATCCGCGAAGAAGAGAGCTACGACACTCTGCCGCTCGCGATCATTCTTACGCGGCAATTTCTGATCACGGTCTGTTTGGAAGAGACGCCGGTGATTGCAGACTTCAACGAACGCACCGCGCGGCTGTTTCGGACATTCAAAAAGACGCAATTTCTGTTTCAAATCCTGTATCGGTCGGCGACGTTTTTTCTCCGCTACCTTCGACAGATCAACAAACTGGCTGAAGAAATCGAAGATCAATTGCGGCACTCGATGCGAAACAGCGACATCCTTCGGCTGATGGAATTGCAAAAAGGCTTGACGTATTTCAATGCGGCATTGCGCTCTAACGGCGCGGTACTCGAAAAATTATTGCGCTTGCGTTCGTCTCGGACATTGGAAGGCATTCTCGACATTTACGAAGAGGACGAGGATTTGCTCGAAGACGTCATCATCGAAAACAAGCAGGCGCGCGAGATGGTTGAAATGTACAGTCAAATACTGTCGCGACTGGCGGATACGTTTTCGTCGATCATCTCGAACAATCAGAACATGGTGATGAAATTCCTTGCGGCAATGACGATAATCATAGCGATACCGACGGTGATCTCGAGTTTTTTCGGCATGAACGTGCCGGTGCCGATGAGCGAAAACAACTTGGGCTTTTGCATAGTGATAGTGATTGCGCTGATTGCTTCGGCAATATCGGCGTATATATTTTGGCGAAAACACATGTTTTGAACGGAGGCGGTTTGGATGGAAGAAGACAAGAATACTGTTGAAAACGATGCGGCGAATGCTCGGAAAGGTGCGGCGTTTGACAACAATGTCGGCGTCGACAATTTTGATGAAAAAGCGGCGGAACAGAGTTTCTTCCATGTAACGACGAAATATAAATGGATACTCGCGCTGTCGATCCTGTTGGCGGCGGCGGAAGGGCTTTTGATCTATGCGAATGTGATGGGGGCGGTTGCGGCAGAGATTTGGCAAACGGCGATCTGGGGCGTGGGAATATTGCTGGCGATTTACGCGATCGTCAAAAAATCGCTGGCGGCGATGCTGTTTAATCTCGTGCTGTTTTTGGGGATATCGCTGATACCGGCGTGGGGCATGGCGTATGAATTTTTCCGCCCTGTGATTGAATTGTTCACGGGCGCGTGACTTTTCTCATCGAAATTTAATCAAAATGTAATGCAAATGTAATTTAATTTTTGGCGAATCGGCAACGATAAAACTTTTGTAATCAATCAAAAAGAAGTTTAAGCAGGATACATTAAGGAGTGTTATGATTGGATATCGATCGATTTGACTTCGCCGGAAAACGTAATTTTGAGCATAAAGACGATCATCGTTCGCCGTTTGCATTCGACAGTGATGTTACGGTCGTCGACAGCGATACGGAAATTTCACCGCCCGAGCGTCCGAGCTTCGGCTTTGGACATGATCGCCGTCCGCCGTTTGCATTCGACAGCGATGTTACGGTTGCAGACAGCGATACCGATATTGCGCCGCCCGAGCGTCCCGACTTCGGCTTTGACTTCGGCTCGCGCCGCAATCGTCCTTTCGATGATTATGAAAAACGTCCGAACTTCGGCTTTGCCCGCGACATCGACGATGATGATGATTTCGACGACGATGATGAAGGGCATCCGCTGTTCAATTTCGCGATCGAGCAACCGCAATTCGGCAAAACTCAAGAGCCGTGGTTTGCGCATGAAGACAATTTCGCCGCTCCCGAGCAATCGGACGGCGAGCTCGACGCGATCATTTCAGAAAAACCGTTTGAGCAATCGACGGCTCCGATGCAAGCACCTTTCGACGTCCGTTCGCTCGACGGCAAACGCGATGCCTCCTTTGCGGCACAAGGTCATTCGCAACCGCAATTCGGCAATCGCAACCGCAGATAATTCCGTTCAATCAATAAATCAGTCGTTTTTATGTGCTCCGCCCCGCGCGGAGTTTTTTTCTGTTGCAATTTCTTACGCCGCGTTGTAAACTAAAACCACTTTTCAGCTCGATAATATAAATGGAGGTTATAATGTTTACGCACATAACGCAGTCGCCGTACGCTACGGTAAGATTGGCAGAAAAAGTCGCGCAACGAATACGCGAGGGCACGGTGGTTTGTCTTGAAGGCGGCTTGGGCGCGGGCAAAACCCTGTTCGTGCAGAGCATGGCGCGGACTCTCGGAGTACAGGGCGAAGTCACCAGCCCGACTTTCAATCTGATGAACATCTACGAAGGTTTCTGCCCGATCGTGCATTTTGATCTGTATCGGTTGACGACGGAAGACGAACTTGAAGAAATCGGCTTTTACGACTATACGGATTTTCCCGACGGAATAGTGTTCATCGAATGGGCGGAGAAATTTCCGAACGCGTTGCCGGAGAATTACGTGATCATCAACATCGAGCGGATCAACGAGTCGAAAAACATGCGGCGGATCAATATCAGTTGCGTTGGGGAGGAGCACGAGGATTTCATCAATGAACTCGAAGAATTTGTGCACAGCGATTGAAACGTCGTCTCGAACGTCGGGCGTGGCAATCTTTAACGGCGAGCGGTTCACCGAACTCAATCGCGACGCTCAATTGACGCACTCGGAAACTCTTCAGCCGCAATTGGAAGAAGTATTGCGCTTGTCGAAAACGCCGCGCGGAGCGATCGATCTTATTGCGGTCTCGATCGGTCCCGGCTCATTCACAGGCTTGCGTATCGGACTGGCGGCGGCGAAGGCGTTGGCATATGCTTGGAACGTGCCGATAATCGGCGTGCCGACATTGACGGCATTGGCATATCACTTCCCTTTCGACAGAGTATTGACGATGACGGACGCGCAAAAAAATCGGGCGTATTGTCAAATGTTCGATCGATTGACGCCGCTCGACGAGATCAAAATCAAGCCGATCGACGAAGCAATTTCTGAAGTCGGTTTGCTCGAAGGCGAGATCATCATTTGCGGCGATGCGGTCGACAAGATCAAATGCGAATTGCCGTCGAATGTACGGTTTGCGCCGCCGAATTTGCGAATGCCGCGCGCGGTGAATGTCGGCTTGTGCGCTCTCGAAATGTTTGCACGCGGCAAGGTCGACAATGTGATGAATTTGGAGCCGCTGTACATTCGTCGATCGGAGGCGG
>CALGGX010000517.1 GCA_937916025.1 uncultured Selenomonadales bacterium | reverse complement strand
CAAGATCACCATCGTCAGAATGAAACGCGTCCGCTAAAATTTTTATTGTTTTTTTGACTTTTCCTCTTGACTTATTGAAAACGAGAGATTATGATATTAGCCGTTGACGGAAAAAGCCGTCTACAACGGCAGAATTTTTTAGGAGGTCTCATTCGTATGATTAAACCGTTGGCTGACAGAATAGTAATCAAAGTCGCCGAAGTCGAGCGTTCGACCAAAAGCGGCATCGTCATTCCCGACACTTCCAAAGAGAAGCCCCAGAAGGGCGAAGTGATCGCAATCGGCTCCGGCAAGCTCCTCGATAACGGCGAGCGCGCAAAATCCGAAGTCAAAGTCGGCGATAACATTCTCTTCAACAAGTACTCCGGCACGGAAGTCAAGATCGACGATGTTGATTACCTCGTCATCCGCGAGAGCGATATCCTCGCCATTCTTTAATTCGTTTTAAACTTTGGAGGCAAATTGAAATATGGCAAAAGAAATTTTGTTTGATGAAGATGCACGTCGAGCACTCGGACGCGGAGTCGACGCGCTTGCAAATGCAGTAAAAGTGACGCTCGGTCCGAAGGGACGCAACGTTGTTCTCGATAAGAAATTCGGAGCCCCGGCAATTACCAACGACGGCGTGACGATCGCTCGCGATATCGAGCTCGCCGATCCGTTTGAAAATATGGGCGCGCAACTCGTCAAAGAAGTCGCGACGAAGACTAACGACACTGCAGGTGACGGCACCACGACCGCAACTCTGCTTGCACAGGCAATCGTCCGCGAAGGCATGCGCAATGTCGTAGCCGGCGCAAATCCGATGATCGTCAAGAAGGGCATCGAGCTCGCCGTCAAGAAACTCGTCGAAGAGATCAAAAACCGCTCGCAAAAAGTCGAAGGCAAAGAGGCTATCGCACAGGTTGCCGCAATTTCTTCGAGCGATGAAGAGATCGGTCAATTGATCGCGGACGCCATGGAAAAAGTCGGCAACGACGGCGTCATTACTGTTGAAGAGTCCAAGACGATGAACACCAACCTCTCGGTCGTCGAAGGCATGCAGTTCGATCGCGGCTACATCAGCCCGTACATGGTCACCGACACCGACAAGATGGAAGCGATTCTCGATGATCCGTTCATTCTGATCACCGATCGCAAGATCTCGTCGATTGCGGATATCCTTCCGATCCTCGAGCAGGTTGTCAAGCAGGGCAAACCGCTCGTGATTATTGCAGAAGATGTTGACGGCGAAGCACTCGCGACGATCGTCGTGAACAAACTCCGCGGCACATTCAAAGCACTCGCGGTTAAGGCTCCGGGCTTCGGCGATCGCCGCAAGGCTATGCTCGAAGACATTGCGATCCTTACCGGCGGTCAAGTCATCAGCGAAGACCTCGGACGTAAGCTCGACAGCGTGACGTTCGCCGATCTCGGGCGTGCTCGTCAAGTTCGTTCGACGAAGGAAGAGACGACGATCGTTGACGGCGTCGGCGATAAGAATGAGATCGAAGCGCGTGTCAGCCAGATCAAGAAGCTGATCTCCGAGTCGACGAGTGATTTCGACAAAGAGAAACTGCAGGAGCGTCTTGCGAAGTTGGCTGGCGGCGTGGCGGGCATCGAGATCGGTGCGGCTACCGAAGTCGAGATGAAAGAAAAGAAACTCCGCATCGAAGACGCGCTCAATGCAACCCGCGCGGCAGTCGAAGAAGGCATCGTTGCCGGCGGCGGCACGACGTTCATCGACATTCTGCCGGTGCTCGACAATGTTGACGTGAGCGGCGATATTAAAGTCGGTGTCGACATCGTTCGTCGCGCAATCGAAGAGCCGGTTCGTCAAATTGCGGACAACGCCGGACTCGAAGGTGCGGTTGTCGTCGAGGAAGTCAAAAAATCGGCGGCAGGCGTCGGTTTCAATGCCTTGACGAACGAGTACGTCGACATGATCAAAGCCGGTATCGTCGATCCTGCAAAAGTCACGCGCAGTGCATTGCAGAATGCGGCCTCGATCGCGGCGATGATTCTCACGACCGAGACGCTCGTCGCCGATAAGCCCGAACCGACTCCTCCGCCGCCTCCGGGTGGTATGGGCGGAATGGGCGGCATGATGTAATCCGCTTAATCAAATAGAAACTTCAAGCCTCTGCCAAACGGCGGGGGCTTTTTGCTGTTGAAATTCATTATCAAGAAACTTGACAGGGCGAGGGGCTTGCGCTATCATTGCGGCGATTTTGGGAGACTTATAAAAACGGAAGTCGACAATAAATCATTGGAGGCTTTCAACATGAGGAAAACATTGACAGCGGCATTGACGGCGGCGTTCGTCGTCGGCACAAGCGCAACCACATTCGCGGCGGCAAATCCGTTCAGCGACGTTCCGGCAGGGCATTGGGCTTACAGAGCGGTTGCCAATCTCGCGGCGGACGGCGTCATTGAGGGCTACGGCGACGGCACTTATCGCGGCGACAGGCTTATCACCCGCTACGAAATGGCTCAGATGATCGCCAAGGCTATCGCCCGCTCCGATGAAGTTTTCGATAAAGGCTTCGGCGATAACTCCGCACGCAAGAAACACTATCACTCCACCAAAGCCGACCTGGACAGGCTTGCCGCCGAATTCCGCGACGAGCTTGATGCTTTGGGCGTGCGCGTTGCCGAGCTTGAGAAATACGCCGACAAAGTCATTTGGACGGGCAAAATCGAATACACCTACACCAGCGAGCGCACCGACCCCGAAAATACCGGTCACAAGCACAAGGAAAATTCCAACGGCTACATTTTCCGTTTGGAGCCAAAGGCTGAAGTCAACGACCACTGGACGGTTAATGCGCGTGTCGACGCCGAGGGCGATATGAAAGATTCTTCGTCGACGGATTTCACCTTGGCGCGTGCGTGGGCGGAGGGCGATTATGACAAGTTCAACGTCAAAATCGGCAAGTTTGAATTCTGCCCCGAACCCGAATTCGGCTTGATGTGGGATACCGAGATTAGCGGCGCGGCGTTGAGCTTCGGCAGCAAATGGCAATTCAACGCGACGGGCGGACGTGTCACGGCTGACGGTATTGCTTCGGGCGTCGACGGCGAAAACTTCTCCGAGGACGACCCCGCGACGGTTGTCGGGCTTGGAATTCAGTACGACCAGGGCGAAACCGGCTTTTACGGCGGCGGCGCGTGGTATCTTATTAAAGACGACGACTTAATCGCTCAAAAGCGCAACGAACGCGGCGATAAGAAAGCCAACATTTGGACAGCGAATCTCGGCTACAAGTTCAACGACATGTTGACGCTCAAGGGCGCGTACGCCAAGAATACCAAAGCGAACGTCGAGAATTATTCATGGCACGCCGAGCTTGACTACGGCAACTATGATGACGCCTCCGAAAAGGGGCAATGGGCGGTCTACGGCGGCTATCGTCGCTACGGCACCAATGTATCCTTCGCGCCCACCGACGATGATACCATGCGCAGCACTCGCGGCTGGGTGGTCGGCGCAAGTTGGGCACCGTTTAAAAATATCGGCGTCCAGGCTAAGTACTTTAACGGCAAGCACATCACCGGGCGCGTCGACGCCGAAAAACTCTTCGGGCGCGTCGAGTTCTTCTTCTGACATATAAGCACCAACCACCGCAAGCCTCCGAGCAATCGGGGGCTTTTTGCATTGGCGGCGACGAGGACAGCCTGAAAACTCCCTGGAAAGAAACTTTAAATTATAACATGAAAGTTTCCTGAAAGAAAGCACAAAATTTTTTTGCGAAAGCTTGACAGCGAAAATTTTCTGCGCTATTATTGCGGCGACTTAAGGGACGAGGCAAAGAAGCCAAGTCAGTTTGAGGAAACACGGCCACTCAAAGGTTGAACAGCTTCCGAACCGAGTCGCGAAAGTCATCCGAGTTACTTTCTTTAGCGGCATCTTTAAGGAGGATGTTCAAAATGAAGAAGACAGTAGCAGC
>CALGGX010000516.1 GCA_937916025.1 uncultured Selenomonadales bacterium | reverse complement strand
CTTGCGTACGCATAATACGGAACGACCGCCGTAATCGAATGCGCCGAAGCTCGTTTGCATGCGTCCGCCAAAATCAGCAAATCCATCAAATTGTCGTTGACGGGTTGCGAAGTCGGTTGAATGATGAAAATGTCTTTGCCGCGAATACTTTCGTTGATCATCACTTGCGTCTCGCCGTTGTTGAAACGCCCGACGACCGTATCGCACAGCTTGACGCCGATATATGCCGCGATGTCTTCTGCCAACTTCGGATTTGCATTGCCCGTCATCAGACAGAGCTTGCCGAAATCAACCGGTTGATTGTTCATTAATCATTCACTCTCCAAAAATATTTATTATTATACCTAAACGTGTACTTGCATTTTTTTGAGGAGGATCAGCCCGCGAAACAGCTCGATATCCTCCGGTGTCGTGATTTTGATGTTGGTTTGATTGCCTTTTGCGAAATAAATCGTACGCCCCATCGCGTACATCAAACTTGTGGTATGCGGCTCGACCCGATCGATCAATTTCCGATCGATCGCCTCGTCGTAGAGTTGCGTGACATATCCGAACTTGAAACATTGCGGCGAGTTCAATTGCATGATCTTGTCGCGATCAACCCAGCGCGACGACTTCTGCCCATCGTCGTTAGAACCGTAAAGCAGATGACAGGGAGTGGCCGAAACGCAATTGCCTTTTTCAGTCGTTACGCGAATACAATCGGTAATGATATCGTCCGTTACGAACGGCGACGCCGCATAATGGATCAGCACAATGTCTTCGTCCGAAAGCACGCCGCGCAAATTGTCAACGCCGTTGATCACCGAGTGCTGAAAATCTTTTCCGCCCGCGATGATTCGATTGACTTTTGACAGCCGATATTGCTCGACGACCGACTTCAGCAATTTGATATGACTTTCGACGCAAACGACTTCAATCTCATCAATCAGAGCATGTTGTTGAAAAATGTCAATCGTGTAAGCAATGATCGGCTTGTCAAAGACCTCGATGAATTGTTTCGGAACGGAAGCTCCGATTCGCGAGCCGACTCCTCCGGCGAGAATTACGGCGATATTCATTGCACCGCCCCCTTAAACAATTCAATCGCCGAATCGATTTTCCGAACGCAATTTCGATATGCCGGCAGAAAGAAAAATCCGTCGTCATCGCCTACGCTGCCTTTGTAGAGTCCCCAACAAAACCAGTAAAATCCGCACAGCGGAATATACGCGAAGAAATGTCGCCGTTCGCGATCCGAAAGCTCCCGATTGAAATACACGCGGAGATATTGATCAATCTCCTCTTCGCTGAATTCGGCGCGTGCAAAAATACAACCCAAATCGTTTGCGGGATCGTTGATGCCGGCGTACTCCCAATCGATGAGCGCGAGAAGTTTTTCTCCCCCCCCTGTCTGTCTTTTCATTGCATTTGTCGATGATCAGATAATTCGGCTCGTAAACGTCATTATGACAGAGGACGCGCTTCAATCCGAGTTCTTCGGCATCGGCTTTAAGAAGTTCGTCGAGCTCCCGTGCCTTCTCGATCATGTCCGAAAACTCCTCACGAAGATTGCCTTTCATTCCGGCGGCGATGTCCATCAACTTCAGAGCTTCTTCGAGCGTGTCGAAATTTTTGACCGTGTCGTTTGTTTCGACGCCATGAATCTTTCGGAGACAATCCATCCCCAACTCGAGTTGTCGACGGTTCTGTTTGAAATCGCATTTTTCGGTTTGACGAATATAATGCGAAATTTTCCAACCTGCGGGATCAATGTGAATCAACGTATCGTCAAGCCCGAGCTCTTTTGCCGCATTCTGCGCGAAAATTTCTGTCGGACGATCGACAAGATTGAACGCCGTTCCGCCGGGATGCCGGTAAACGTATTGTCGTCCGTTCAGCTCGAAAATAAAAGAGACATTAGTCAAGCCCGCGCTGATTACGCTGATGTTGACGATGTTGTTCGGATGACAGTCGAGCACCGTGCAAATGTTTTTGATGATCTTAGAATCGATGTTCATCAAAAATTCCGAGTCAAAGGCGCGGAGGTCTTTAATATCATCGAATTCCAAAATCTCGCCGGGCGCAAATTCGCGTACAAATAACGTCAAATTGCATTGATGCGCGGCGTAAAATTCCTCCCAATACATATGCGCCACTCCGAAATTATGTATCTCTTCTTCCATCAACCGCCGAAACCGCCGCGAAAAATCGCTGTTAAAATACGCATGCCCGGTCATTGCCATTTGATCTTCGCCGCCGACGGCAAAATTCGTGATGACATTTGCATCGGAGTATTCGATCGAAAACTCTTTGAACTTGCCTCTGCAGTAAGTGCATGCTCGATATGAATTATTCGGCAGATTGCCGTCAAAAAACGGATTATGAACGAAATACTGATCCGAACAGCAAATGAATGTATTGCTCAGATGCTCCCGCGCGGCGTAAAGCGAATATATATTGCCGTAATGATCGAAAGTGTTGTTGACAATCAGATGTACACCGAATTTGTCTTCGAGGCAGAAGAATTTTTCGCGGGCTGGGTCAGTGTGAGACTCGAAACAGTGGGAGTCGTGCCAGCGTTTCTGCCATTTTGATTCAATGTCAGCGAAGTTGACGATTAAAATTTTTCTGCCGAGATTTTTTGCAATCGCGTGAGCCGCCATAGTCTTGCCCGTGCCTGATGCACCGTAGAGATTCACCGCGAGAGAATCCCTGTCCTTGAAGCGTTCAGAAAGTCCCCACTCGTTGAAAAGCTTGTCTTTGTTGCGGACATATGAGACGACATCACGAAGCTCCCTCAAAGTGTCGGGCTGTAATATTATGTCATCAAATGAGTATCTCGGGTCAGACAGAACCCATTGGATTATCGGCTTGTCATCATCTTTCGCAGGCTTTTGTGGTTGGGGGGGGTAC
>CALGGX010000515.1 GCA_937916025.1 uncultured Selenomonadales bacterium | reverse complement strand
GCTTTTGCTCAACGGGCTTTTGCTTGACGGGTTTCGGCTCGACTGTTTTTTGCTCGACGGGATTCGGTGTTTCGACAGTCGGCGCGGACGGCGTTTTTGTTGCCGCATTTGCCGCTTCGGCAGGTTGCGGTTTCGGACGACGCGCGAACGCCGCTTTCAGCAATTCATGCGCTTCGCCTTCCGCCTCGATCGTGCTGAATTGATTCGCTACTTTGATCTTGCGTTTCTTCAGAAAATCAATCAACACCTTGCTGTTCTGATTGAATTCCTTTGCCAACTCGAAAATCCTATACTTAGGTTTAGACGTTTTCGACATAGCTCCACCCCTCTTGTCAGCTCATATACAATACCTCGA
The DNA here is from genome assembly GCA_937916025.1 of uncultured Selenomonadales bacterium. The sequence continues at coordinate 2,040 of CALGGX010000515.1, read as the reverse complement.
TCAACCGGTCGAGCTCGTCGTAAATCGACTCGTCGACGGCAGTCTTGAATGCGCGGTTAAATTGCCGTTTCTTTTTTGCCTTGGCAAGGCATTCGCGACTCGGGCAAATGTATGCGCCGCGTCCTTGCGCCTTGCCGCTCCGATCGATCGAAACTTCGCCCGACGGACTCCGCACGCAACGGATCATCTCCGACTTCGGACGTACCGCGCGGCAACCCACGCATGATCTCTGTTCGATCGGCTTAGTCATCATCATCATCATCAAAGAAATTAACCGTGAAGTCCGGCTTCTTTACATTCGGCGGCAGCGTTTGCGGTTTTTCATCAAACGGCTTCTTCTCGAACGGTTTCTTCTCCGGCGGTTTCTTCTCGAAAGGTTTTTTGAATTGTTTTTGTTTCTTCGGCTGATTTGTCGCGCCGCCCGCCAACGTTACAACCGTGCCGTCGCTGTCGACAATCGTCGTAACTTTCTTCGCTCCGGGTGCCGGTTTCGGTTTCTTCTTCTGTTTGCGAATCCTTGTAATGACGAAATCCGGTCCGAGTATCGAAAAATCTTCCTGACTCTTCGGCTTGATATCAATCTTCCAACCCGTAAGCCGCGCGGCAAGTCTCGCATTCTGCCCTTCGCGCCCGATCGCCAACGACAAATGCATGTCCGGAACGATCACCTGCGCAAATTTCTCGTTTTCATTGATCGCAATCGCGAGTGTCTTCGCCGGTGCCACGGCGTTTGCAACAAACGACACCGGGTCCTCCGACCACGCGATCACATCAATTTTCTCGTTTCCGATCTCATTGTTGATCGCCTGCACGCGAATGCCTTTATCTCCGAGACACGCCCCGACCGGATCGATATTTTCATCTTTCGACGCAACGGAAATTTTCGAGCGCACACCCGCATCTCGCGCCACGGATTTTATCTCGATGATCCCGTCGGCAATCTCGGGAACTTCAATTTCAAACAGCTTTTTCAAAAAGCCCGGATGCGTTCTCGAAATATATACTTGCGGTCCTTTCGAGCCCTTCTTGACTTCAGCAAGATACGCCCGAACATGATCGCCGATTTGAAAAGTATCATTCGGCAACTGCTCGGCAGGAAGCAGAATTGCTTCGGATTTTCCGATGTCGACAATGACATCGCTGTGTTCAATGCGCACGACCGTGCCGCCGACGATGTCATTTGCCTTGCCGCTGAATTCTTGAAACAAAATTCCGCGCTCAATCTCGCGCACGCGTTGCACGACAAATTGTTTTGCCGCCGTCGCCGCAATCCGACCGAAATTCTTCGGCGTCACTTCCATTCTCACAATATCGCCGATTTCATAGCGCGGATCGAGCACATGCGCATCAAGTGCCGAGATTTGTGTGATCTTGTCATCGACATGCTCGACGACCGTTTTCAGCGCATAAACATGATACGCTCCCGTATCGCGATCGATGTTGACTTCGACATTTTGCGCCGTATCAAAATTCTTTTTGTAAGCGACGACCAGCGCGGCTTCAATCGCATCAAAGAGATCATCTTCAGAAATCTCGCGCTCGAAACACAACGCCTTGATCGCCTCGAGAAACATGACATTGGACCCCGGGGTTTTCGTTTTTTTAACAGGCAAAGCATTCACTCCTTAAAAATCAATGTGCAAACGGACGACAGAAATTTTTTCGCGCGGCAACGGCTCAAGATTTTCGAGTTTGACAAAATGTTCGTCGCCGCTTTCGAGTATGCCGGTGACGGATTTTTTTCCGTTGATCGGCGCGTAAAACGAAACATCGACGGTTTTGCCCTTTTCGCGAATGAAGTCGCGGGGCTTTTTGAGAACGCGATCGAGTCCCGGCGAAGACACTTCAAGAAAATACGGATCGCGAAAATACGGCTCTTTATCGAGCAACTCGCCGAGTTTTTCGCTGAAATTTTGACAGTCGTCGAGATCGATGCCGCCCTCTTTGTCGATATACAGCCGGAGGCACCAGCTTCCGGCCTCGCGGACATACTCCACATCCCAGAGGGAGCAGCCCTCCTCCTGTACGACGGGTTCCGCC
>CALGGX010000514.1 GCA_937916025.1 uncultured Selenomonadales bacterium | reverse complement strand
GCTGTTGAATTTTGCTTTCAATCTGTTATAATAGTAAGGCTATCACTGTAAGGAGGTGCGCCATGGGCCGCGTCGTGTGCTTCGCCAACCAGAAAGGCGGCGTCGGAAAGACGTCTACCTGCGTGAATCTGTGCGCAGCCATCCGGGAGAAGAACCGCGCGATTTTACTCGTCGATGCCGATCCCCAGCCAGTGCAGCGACTCGTTGATATATTCCATTTGATTGCGGAAGTAATATTCCGAGTCCTCGCGGTTGATTTCGTTCGGATCGACGCCGTGCTCCATCATCTCTTCGACGTAATAATTGCTGATGGTGAACAGGACGGATTGCGTCACGTCGTGAGTTGCCTGCCGAATCCACATCGTCGACGTGAAGAAGATCAAGAACAGCAACGACATCCAAACGATTGTCGATTTGCCGAGTCGTCGATGCGTATCGCGCTTGAAAATGTATCTGAAGAAAGCGAAGCCGAGGATACTCCACAAGATCAAAATCATGTAAGACTCGGTCGCCATCGCGCTGACCGTCCAGAAGTACAGGAAAAATCCGATTGAAAACAAAAAGCCGAGCAGACCGGTACACAGCGCGCATTTGCTTCCGACGCGCCGCGCGAGCAGAAATGTAATGATTGAAGTGTAAGCGTAATCGATCGTCGCGCCGATTGTGTTGACGTCGATGATCCAGCTGATTGCCGTGCGTCCGAGGAACGGAATCGGCAACGACAGGAGCATAATGAACAACAGCGCATTTTGCGGATTTTTAAATTTGTTGAGCCGTCCGAACCAACTCGGGAGGAGATCATCTCGAGTGAGCGCGTAGATCAATCGGGAGGCGGCGATGTAATTTCCGACAAGACCGGTTATGACGCCGCAAACGACCGTCACGGCGAGAAGAATAAGTCCCGGTTGTCCCATCAATTCATTGACGGCATGAAACGTCGGTAAATGTTCCAAACCTCTGATGTTGTCGAGATCGCTTATGTAGTCAAACCAAGTCGCGTAATTCGGCGGGAGAACTGCGGCGGCAAGCAATGTCAAAAAAGTGTAAGCCATTGCCGAAGCCGTCACCGCCAAAAAAAGAATGGCGAAGGTTTTTTTCGTCGAGAACTTGAAGCCCTCGGTCGATTGCGAGACGGACTCGAAACCGGCAAAGGCCCATGGCGCGAGGACGACAATGCTGATGATTGCCGACCAATGACTGAGTTTCGGCGTGAAATTCGGTTGAAGATCGAAGACGGAAAGTCCGTAATGTTGAATCAAGACGCCGAAGCCGATCAAAATGCCGCCGAGCAGGATCAATGCGGCGATCGTCTGAACGGCGGCAGCGATTTTTCCTCCTCGAATACAAATTGCGCCGAATAACCACAGCGCAAACAGACCGAGCATTACCTCGCCGAAGTAAATGTCGAAGCCGACGATGCTGTAATGGAAGCCGAACTGAAAAAAGTCGCCGAGCAAATTTCTGAAGATCAACGCAAGTGCGGTGGCATTCGCCCAAGTGATTGCGATATAGACGAGGATCAGAAACCACGAACTCAAAAAGCCGTGGTCATAGCCGAGAACGCGTTTTGCATAAGCGTACGTGCCGCCGGCGTCGGGGTAGTGATTGATCATGAAGTGGTAGTTAAAGCCGATGATCAGCATAACGATTCCGCCGATAGCCATGCCGAGCACGGTGCCGAGCGGACCGGCGATCGGAAGGAAAGTCGTGCCGGGCATGACGAATGCGCCCCAGCCGACCGCGCAACCGAACGACAATGCCCACACGTTCAATGGAGACAGGTAAGGCTTCAATTTTGAGTGCGTCTGAATGATTTTGTCTTTTGCATTATCCATTACAAACTTATCTCCCATTATTAAAATGTTGCAAATCATTTTAGGAAATCACTTGAGCAATGTCAAGTTGATTAAAATCATATCGTCGACAAAGAAACTTGTCATAAACATAAATTTCAATTATAATGCCGTCAACGAACTCATCAACATTTTCGGTGAAAGAGGGGAGTTATATGGAAGCACTGCTGCTTTCGCGATGGCAATTCGCGATCACGACGGTGTATCACTTTCTGTTCGTGCCGGTGACGCTCGGGCTGTCGATATTCACGGCGTTGCTCGAAACATGGTACGTCAATTGCGGCAGTTACGAGGGGCGCATCAAACTCAAAAAACTCGTCAAATTCTTCGGCACGCTTTTTTTGATCAACTTCTCGATGGGCGTGGTGACCGGCATCGTGCAGGAATTTCATTTCGGCATGAACTGGTCCGAATACGCGAGATTCATGGGCGATATCTTCGGCGCGCCGCTCGCATTGGAAGCGTTGACGGCGTTTTTCCTCGAGTCGACGTTCCTCGGCATTTGGATCTTCGGTTGGGATAAGCTCAGCGAGAAGAAACATTGTCTGTGCATTTGGCTGGTCGCCTTCGGCTCGAATTTATCCGCATTTTGGATTCTCGTCGCGAACTCTTTCATGCAACACCCGGTCGGTTACGCGATCGAAGACGGGCGCGCCGTAATGAGTGACTTCATTGCGCTCGTAACCAATCCTTACGTTTTTGGCGAATACTCGCATGCGCTTTTCGCCGGCTTGTCGACGGGCGGTTTTCTTGCAATTGCCGTCTGCGCCTGGAAAATTCTCCACGACGAAAAATCTCGCGAGTCGTTTGTTTCAGTCATGAAACTCGCCGTTGTCTACACGATGATCGGACTGCTCGGCGTTATGGGAAGCGGGCATTTTCATGCTCAACGGCTCAATGATCTCAATCCGATGAAGCTCGCGTCGTTCGAGGCGTTGTGGGAGACGGAAAATCCCGCTCCGTTTGCCGTCGTCGCCGGCATCAATCGCGAGGAAGGACGCAACGATTTTGAAATCCTCGTGCCGCACATGTTTTCAATCATGGTGCACAACAGTTTTTACGGCGAAATTCGCGGCATCAACGATCTGCAAGACGAGACAAGGAAGAAGTACGGCAGCGGCAATTACATTCCGGACGTCAAGGGCATGTTCTGGAGCTTCCGCACGATGATCGGCGCGGGCGGGTTGATGTTGATGATCACTTTCCTGACCGGACTGCTCGTTTATTGGACGCGCATCATCGATTACAAATGCTGGCTCCGATTGTTGCCGTTCCTGACGCCGTTGCCGTTTATCGCAAATTCCGTCGGCTGGTACATTATGGAGGCGGGAAGGCAACCTTGGATCGTCGTAGGCTTACAGAAAACCGCGCAGGCTGTAAGTCCGAATTTATCAAGCGGCGAAATTTGGCTTACGTTAATTGGTTTTACAGGAATTTATTTACTCTTGGCAGTCGTGGCAGTCTTTACGGCGGTGAGTTTCATCAATCGTACAAAAATTACTGAAGAACTTGATTGACGCAAAATAATTGAATAAGAAAATAAAAATTTTTTTGACAATCAAAAACCCCTCCTTTATAATTAGAGTCGATTAAAAACTAAATTAAAAAGAGGGTTTTACGTGGTGAATAGTATCAATAATATTTCAGATTGTCAACTGTCTAAGCGTAGCGGTAGAATTTATTTTATTCATTGTTTGATTACACAAATGTATTATGTCGGACAGACAATTCAAAAATTGGAGGTACGTGTTAATCAGCATAAACGCCGTAAGACTTCAGAGATTGGCAAGGCTATTAATGAGTTTGGTTTGGAAAATTTTATTTATGGTATCTTGGAAGATGATGTACCTAAAGAATTGCTTAATGAACGTGAAAAATTTTGGATAAAATACTATGATTGTGTATATCCGAAAGGTTATAATAGGACGCGTGGTGGACAAGGTACAGATTGCTTGTGTTCTGACGTGACGCGTAAAAAAATTTCTGATTCCAAATTGGTGAAAAAAATCCAATGTTTGGCAAAACGCCTTGGAATAAAGGTATTCCTAGAGATGAAAAAACGCGAAAGAAAATTTCAGATAAATTGAAAGGAACGAATCACCCTAATTACGGTAAGAAACGCCCTGAACATTCTTTAGCTATGAGTGGCAAAAATCATCCTATGTTTGGAAAGCCATCAGCGTTTAAAGGCAAGCATCATACTGAAGAGGCAAAAAGAAAAATTTCAGCTCATCACAGCGGTGAAGGAAATCCTTTCTATGGAAAACATCATACCGCAGAAACTCGCGAAAAAATGAGCAAATCACATAGGAAAAATTTGATGAAAGGCGGTGAATTTATGGACTTGAATATTATTTGGTTCGTGTTAATCGTCGTGCTGTTCACTGGATTTTTTATCCTTGAAGGCTTTGACTACGGCGTAGGAATGTTAATTCTTGGTCGGTCTGAAAAGGAACGCAGTCAATTTATTCGCTCAATAGGTCCAATATGGCACGGCAATTCTGTCTGGATGATAACGGCGGGCGGCGCGGCATTTGCGGCATTTCCGCATTTCTACGCAACAATGTTCAGTACATTTTACTTAGCTTTATTCTTAATGTTGATTGCCTTGATTATGCGCGGAGTTGCCTTTGAACTGCGAGGAAAATTTAACAGAGCTGACTGGAAATTATTATGGGACGGAGCAATAGTTTTCGGCAGTTTTGTACCGGCACTTTTATGGGGAGTGGCAATAGCAAATTTGGTACGCGGTTTGCCGATTGATTCGCAAATGCATTACGCCGGAAATTTCTTCAACCTGTTGAGTCCGTACACAATCTTAGCCGGAATATTTTTTGTATGTTTATTCGCGTTTCACGGAGTCACAT